>JANOLC010000530.1:0-7472 GCA_031419575.1 Burkholderiales bacterium
GGCGGCGCGGCGGAACATGGCGCAGCGCAGTTGGCCGCTTTCGTCCTTCAACGAAAAGTAGCAGTGCCCGCTGGCCGCGCGTGAAAAGCCGGATATTTCACCGCGCACAGACACAGGGTTGAAGCGCGAATCCAGCGCATCGGCAATGGCACGGCACAGCGCGCCGACTTGCCACACGCGGGGGCCGTTGCTGGCAGGGTCAGACGGAATCATGGGAAAAGGAAAAGGATGGTGGTCACAGAAAAGAGACGAAACGAGGACGGCGGGAGAGGAAGGGAGAGTTACGGGCCACCCGGATTCACCGGATGTCTGCGCCATAATCACCCAGCATTTTCACTTGAGCGGAGAGACCCATTGTTTTCAATCATACAAGCCGCAGGTTGGCCTATTTGGCCACTGGTTGCCAGCTCCATTTTGGCGCTGGCCATTGTCATTGAGCGATTTTTGAGCCTGAAAACGTCCAAAATTGCACCGCCTAAACTGCTCGACGAAGCGTTGACCGTGTCGCGCATGGGGCTGCCTTCAGTTGACGTGGTGACGCAGCTTGAACAGAACTCAGCCATGGGTGAGGTGTTGGCCAGCGGTTTTAGGGCACTGAACAGCAACCCGCGCTGCAGCGAAGCCGACTTGCGCGCCACCATGGAAGGCACGGGCCGCGTGGTGGCGCACCGGCTGGAGCGCTACCTGAGCGCACTGGCCACCATCGCCTCTGCTGCGCCGCTGATGGGCCTGTTTGGCACGGTGGTGGGCATGATTGAGATTTTTGGCTCCCAGTCGCCTGCTGGTGGGGCCACGGGGGGCAACCCGGCGCAACTGGCGCACGGCATCTCGGTGGCGCTGTACAACACGGCGTTTGGTCTGATTGTGGCCATCCCCTCGCTGATTTTTTGGCGCTATTTTCGGGCACGGGTGGATGCGTATTTGCTGACGCTGGAACTTGCCTCAGAACGTTTGGTGCGTCACCTGAATGCCTTACGTAGATCATGAACTTTAGGACTCGCCAAAAAGAAGAACCCGAGATCAACCTGATCCCGTTCATTGACGTTTTGCTGGTGGTATTGATCTTCTTGATGCTGTCCACCACCTACAGCAAGTTCACTGAGATTCAGTTGAAATTGCCTGTCGCGGATTCTGAAGCACAGCGCGATTACCCCAAGGAATTACTGGTCACGGTCAGCAGCGACGGCACCTATGGCGTGAACCGCGTTGCTTTGCCGGGGCGCAGTATGCAAGAACTTTCCGCCGCCCTGACTGACGGTGCCAAGGCTGGCAAAGACACGGTAGTGGTCATCAGCGCTGACGCTTCAGCCCGCCACCAGTCAGTAATTACCGTGATGGAAGCCGCTCGGCGCAGCGGGCTGAATCAGGTGACGTTTGCCACGCAGTCCTCGGTGACGGCCGGGGCCAAATCCACGGCTCAATAAGCGCCAAATAAGCTGCGAACAAGCCACGAAGTAGCCACGATGGAGAACGCCCTGACGAAAGCCTGGGTTCGACGCGGGGCCATGGCTTGGGCTTTGTGGCCTGTTTCATTGGTTTTTGGCGGTCTGGTTGCTATGCGGCGCTGGCTGTATCGAACCGGCATCTTCAAATCTGACCGAGTACCCGCTGCCATGGTGGTGGTTGGCAATGTGGTGGCTGGTGGTGTGGGTAAAACACCGGTCGATATGGCGTTGGTGCGGCATTTTCAGAACAAGGGCATCGCAGTTGGCGTGGTCTCTCGCGGGTACGGTCGCAACACGCCGGGCTGCCGTGAGGTGACTGCCAGCAGCACACCCGCCGAGGCAGGCGACGAACCTGTTTTGGTCAAACGCCGTACCGGAGCGGCGGTGTTTGTGGCGTCAAACCGCGCCGAGGCCGCCCGGGCACTACTAGCCCAGTACCCCAAAACCCAGGTGATTGTTTGCGACGACGGTCTGCAGCATTACGCCTTACAGCGCGACGTGGAAATTTGCGTGTTTGACGATCGCGGTGTGGGCAACGGCCTTATGCTGCCCGCTGGCCCCTTGCGCGAGCCATGGCCAAGGCCAGGCAACCTCGTGCTGCATACGGGGGAGCACCCGGCTTTTGCCCAAGGCTTCAGGGCCAAGCGGTCGCTGGCACCGTTTGCAGCTGGCTGGGGCGGCAACACCATTTCGCTGACCCAGTTGGGTGCACCAGGACACAAAGCATTGGTGGCGGTGGCCGCGATCGGTCAGCCCGACAATTTTTTCAACATGCTGCGTGCGCAGGGGCTGACACTGGCGCACGTCGTGCCGCTGCCAGATCACTATGATTTTGATAGCTGGAAGTGTCCATTTGACGGGGACTACCAGCTTATTTGCACCGAAAAAGATGCCGCCAAGCTGTGGCGCAGCTATCCCGATGCACTGACCGTGCCGCTGGACGTGACAGTGGAGCCGGCCTTTCTGGCTGCGGTGGCGGCTGGGGTGGACGTTGCAATGGCAAAGCTATCATCCCCCCATGGACACACGACTTCTTGAACTGCTGGTTTGCCCCGTCACCAAAGGCCCACTTGAGTATGACCGCGAGAAACAGGAGCTGCTCTCACGCAGCGCCCGCCTCGCCTACCCGGTACGCGATGACATCCCTGTGCTGCTAGAAACCGAAGCCCGGGTGATGACGGACGAGGAACTGGGCTTGTGAGCACGGCAGACCAGCCAGCGTTCACTGTGCTGATTCCGGCGCGGCTGGCCTCTACCCGCCTGCCCAACAAACCCCTGGCTGACATTGGCGGTGTGCCGATGATTGTTCGCGTAGCCCAGCGCGTGTTGCTGTGCCGTGAGGGTCAAACCGGCACCAACACAACCCGTGTGGTGGTGGCTGCAGACAGTCCGGAGATCATCACAGCCTGCGCAACCCATCGCATTGACGCGGTGCTGACCCGCACCGATCACCCCAGCGGCAGTGACCGACTGGCCGAGGCCTGCGACATCCTGGGCCTGCCAGACGATGCCATTGTGGTCAACGTGCAAGGCGACGAGCCGCTGATCGACCCGGCGCTCATCAGCGCGGTGGCATCGTTGCTGCAGGCGCGGCCTGATGCCAGCATGAGCACCGCCGCGCACACGATCGAGGCGCTGGCCGATTTCAACAACCCCAACATCGTCAAAGTGGTGCTGGACGCACGCGGCATGGCGCTGTATTTCAGCCGGGCCAGCATTCCGGCGGCGCGTGATTTGCCGGGTCAGGCGTGGTGGCAGGGTGGGAATCATCCTGCTGCCCCGCTTCGCCACATTGGCATTTACGGGTACCGCGTAGGGTTTTTGCGACTGTTCCCCAAGCTGCCCCAAGCTCCGCTTGAGGTGACGGAGGCACTGGAGCAATTGCGCGCCATGTGGCACGGCCACCGCATTGCCGTTCACGTCACGCACCACGCGCCCGGCCCGGGTGTGGACACGCCTGAAGACTTGGAGCGCGTGCGCCAATTGATAGCGACTTGATCGCGAACTGAAAGATTGGAACGAACCGCTGGGTGCTGGCTAGCCGCTGCGTCGTAAGGCTACGGTTAGCCCGCCCGTGCTATTCTCTGAAATTCAAAAAAAGTGCTTTGGCCTAGCCAGCAGCAGCTGCTAATTTATACAACTAGAGGAACTCCATGAGACTGATTTTGTTGGGCGCACCCGGTGCTGGCAAGGGCACGCAAGCCACCTTCATTTGCCAAAAATATGGCATTCCACAAATCTCCACTGGCGACATGTTGCGCGCGGCAGTCAAAGCGGGCTCCCCTCTGGGCGTGGAAGCCAAAAAGATCATGGATGCCGGTGGTTTGGTGAGCGACGACCTGATCATCAACCTGGTGAAAGAGCGCCTGACCCAGTCCGACTGCGTTAACGGCTTTCTGTTTGATGGCTTCCCCCGCACCCTGCCCCAGGCTGATGCCATGAAGGCAGCAGGTGTCAAACTCGATTACGTGCTGGAAATCGACGTGCCGTTTGAAGCCATCGTGGAACGCATGAGTGGTCGCCGCTCGCACCCCGCGTCTGGTCGCACCTACCACGTCAAGTTCAACCCACCCAAAGTAAAAGGCGTAGACGACGTGTCCGGCGAGCCGTTGATTCAACGTGACGATGACCGCGAAGAAACCGTCAACAAGCGTCTTGAGGTCTACAGTGCTCAGACCCGTCCCCTCGTTGCCTACTATTCTGACTGGGCGACCACGGACCCTGTCGCTGCGCCCAAATACAGGGCCATCAGCGGCACCGGTCTGGTGGGCGAAATCACGGCACGGGCGTTTGCCGCACTAACGAGTTGAAGCGCATTGGCTTTCTAAAAGCCCCAGCATCAATGCAATTCGGGCTTTGACGGGTGAGAGCCCGTCGGAGTCTTGAAACGCACTCTGGGCCGCGGGCAGTACTCGCCCCATAGGGCAGCGTGTAGCCCGCACAACGGTCACGCCAGCGGCCTGCGCCCGCAACAGCGCCGCCTCCAACAGCTGGTGAATCGTGCCATTGCCGGTGGCCGCCACAACGATGCCGTGCAGGGGGCGGGCAGGGTCAGCACCGGATTGCATCAGCAAGGCATCCACCAAGTCACCCGTCGCGCCTGCGTGACTCATGACCACTTCTACGCGGGGTAACTCAATCATATTCGCTATATTTTTCGTAGCGAAGTAATGATATTTAACGCGAACTTCAGAGCCTTTTTCATCAAAAATCCTCACCCAGCGCACCACCCCCTCCTCCACATAGCCCAGCGGCCCGGCATCGCCTGAGCCAAAGGCATCCACACGGTACGGGTGCATTTTTTGAACATCAACCGCACTATGCACCGCGCCCGCGCACACCGCCATCACGCCCGCCGACTTGACATCCAGCACCACGGCAACAGCGTCCAGCACATTCTGCGGGCCATCAGGCGTTGTAGCCGTAGCCGGGCGCATGGCGCAGGTCAAAACAACCGGCTTCGCCAGAAGATTGGATGGCAAAACGGCGTGCAAGAAGAAGGCTGTTTCTTCCAGCGTGTCAGTCCCGTGCGTGATCAAAACGCCCAGCGCATCAGGCTGCGCCAGGTAGTGCTTGACCCGTGCAGTCAAGGCGTGCCAAACACAGAAGTCCATGTCCTTGCTGTCAACTTGCGCCACCTGCTCGAATTCCAACGCCACGCCATACATCTCAAGCAGTGCCGTCAAGCCCGGCACCGCTTGTAGCAACTGCCCCACGCCCACTTGCGCGGCGGTGTAGCCAATGTTGTCTCCCGCCACGTCAGACGTGCCCGCAATCGTGCCGCCCGTGCCCAACACCACCATCTTTTTGACCATTTTTTTTAAAAACATTACTTGCAAACTTTTAAAAACTGGTTAAAAATACAGTTACTGGATATTAAACCAGCTTACTCAACCATTTAGCCAGGAGTCAACATGATCGACCTGCCCAGCTTCCAGGTGAAACTCACCGCTCGCCAACAGCAAATTCTGGATCTTATCCAGAACGCCATTGCCCGCACCGGTGCACCTCCCACCCGGGCTGAAATCGCGTCCGAGCTGGGTTTCAAGTCCGCCAACGCGGCTGAGGAGCATTTGCAGGCCCTGGCGCGCAAAGGCGCTATTGAACTGGTTAGCGGCACATCGCGCGGCATCCGACTCAAAGGCACAGCCTTGCAGTCCATCAACGAGTCACGCGGCAAGAACTTCTCGCTGGCCAACCTGAGCCAGTTCGCATTGCCGCTCATTGGCCGGGTCGCGGCAGGGTCACCCATTTTGGCGCAAGAGCATGTGGACCAGACCTACTACGTTGAAAACAGCCTGTTCCAGCGCAAGCCCGACTACCTGCTCAAAGTGCGCGGTATGTCCATGCGCGATGCAGGCATCATGGACGGTGACCTACTGGCCGTGCAAGCCACCAAAGATGCCAAAAATGGCCAGATCGTCGTGGCTCGATTGGGTGATGAGGTCACGGTCAAGCGCTTCAAACGCAACAAGCACCTGATTGAGCTGCACCCCGAAAACCCCGACTACCAAACTATCGTCGTGGAGCCCGGCGAGCCATTCGAGATTGAAGGCCTGGCGGTTGGCTTGATTCGAAACACCATGTTGATGTGAGCTGCACACCGCTGGTTTCACAGAATTTACGGAATTGAAAGGTCAGTCATGAGCTTCGCCACATTCGCCCAACCCGGTCTGCTGTCGCCGTTGCAGGGGCTGCAAGGCCTGTTTCGCTGGTTTTCCGCTGGGTCAACCTCAACGGCTACTTCAATGGCAGATTCGCGGGCAGACTCAATGCTGACCTCGGCCACCTCGGTAGCCACTGTTATTTCTGCAAGAGAGAACGCTACAGTTTTTGTAGCAGACTATTCAACACTGACAGGGACCAGCCAAGGTATTCGTTCATCTATCCATTCATTTGAGGGTTCTGGCAACGTTGTGGCCACTTGTGCAAGCCAGCGAGCTACGGGGCAAGTAGTTCGTTCTGCGCTGCGTCCGGCAGCGCGAAGAGTTCACGTTTCTCGTCTGGTTGAAGTCGGCCAAGCGTCCACTAACGTAGGCCGCATGGTAATTTCTGGTCGAATGGAGGATGTCTGCGCCGAGTTGGATCGTCTTGTTTTGCGTGAAGCAACGCTGCATTGAATTGGCGGGTAAACCCGCAGGCTTCAAGGCACAATAGCCCCATGAATATTGTGATTCTTGACGACTACCAAGACGCTGTGCGAAAACTGGCTTGTGCTGCCAAGCTGGAAGACTTTCCGGCCAAGGTATATACCAACACGGTCAAGGGCTTAGGGCAGCTGTCCGTCAGGCTCAAAGACGCTGACGTGATCGTGCTCATTCGTGAGCGCACCCACCTGACCCGCGCGATCATTGAAAAATTGCCGAAGCTCAAATTGATTGTGCAAACCGGGCATGCTGGGCCTCACATCGACATTCAAGCCTGCACAGAGCGTGGCATTGCTGTGGCAGAGGGCACGGGGTCACCCACCGCACCCGCCGAGCTGACCTGGGCACTCATCATGACGGCCTTGCGCCGCTTGCCGCATTACATCGGCAACCTCAAGCATGGGGCCTGGCAGCAATCCGGGTTGAAAGCGGGCTCCATGCCACCCAATTTTGGGGTAGGCACAGTGTTGAAGGGAAAAACGCTGGGTATTTGGGGCTACGGCAAAATTGGTCAATTGCTGGCGGGGTATGGTCAGGCATTTGGCATGAAGGTTCTGATTTGGGGCCGGGAACCGTCGCGTGAGCGGGCCATGCTGGACGGCTACCAGGCGGCAGATAGCCAGCAAGCCTTTTTTAGCCAGTCCGATGTTTTGACCTTGCACCTGCGGCTAAATGAGGATACCGCCGGTATCGTCAAGCACGAGGACTTGGCGCTTATGAAACCCACTGCCTTGCTGGTGAACACATCACGTGCCGAGCTGATTGAGCCGGATGCGCTGCTAAGTGCGCTCAACCGGGGCCGCCCCGGCATGGCGGCCATTGACGTATTTGAAAACGAGCCGATTCTGCAAGGCCACGCCCTGCTCAGACTGGAAAACTG
>JANOLC010000531.1:0-1595 GCA_031419575.1 Burkholderiales bacterium
TTGCGTTTGAGAATGGACGTGATCTCCACCGACGCCGTGCCCTCGTCCTTCATGCGGCCCAGGCGCAGGCAGCCTTGTAGTCCCAGCGCGATTTCAGTCTGCATGTCGGCCAGCTTTTTTTGAATGAGCTGGTTTGCCGCCAGAGGGCGGCCAAACTGTTTACGGTCCATGGTGTACTGGCGAGCGCGGAACCAGCAATCTTCCGCCGCGCCCAAGGCACCCCAGGCGATGCCGTAGCGGGCGGAGTTAAGGCAGGTGAACGGGCCTTTCAAACCCTGCACCTCAGGGAAGGCATTTTCTTCGGGACAGAATACGCCGTCCATCACAATTTCGCCGGTGACCGATGCACGCAAGCCGACCTTGCCATGGATGGCGGGAGCGCTCAAGCCTTTCATGCCTTTCTCCAGTACAAAGCCGCGAATCGGACCGACCTGACCCGATTCAGATACTTCTTTGGCCCACACCACAAACACGTCGGCCATGGGGCTGTTGGAGATCCACATCTTGGCGCCGCTGAGTTTGTAGCCACCGGCCACCTTGTGCGCACGGGTCGCCATGGAGCCGGGGTCCGAGCCGTGGTCAGGCTCAGTCAAACCGAAACAGCCAATCCATTCGCCCGTCGCCAGCTTGGGCAGATACTTCTGGCGCTGCGCCTCAGTACCGAACTCAAAAATGGGCACCATCACCAGCGAGCTTTGCACGCTCATCATGGAGCGGTAGCCGCTGTCCACCCGCTCCACCTCGCGGGCAATCAGTCCGTAGGCCACGTAATTCAGGCCGGGGCCACCGTATTGCTCGGGAATGGTGGGGCCCAGCAGGCCCAGCTCACCCATCTCGCGGAAGATGGCCACATCGGTTGTGCCGTCACGGAATGCCTGCACAACGCGGGGACTAAGCTTGTCCTGGCAATAGGCGGCAGCAGCGTCGCGAATCATACGTTCGTCGTCGCTGAGCTGGCTGCCCAGCAAAAAGGGGTCTTGCCAGTTGAATGAAGCGTGGGCCATGAGAATCCTTCAATGTTTAAGGGTGCGGTTGCCGGTTGGCATGGCGTAATGTTAGAGCCGACATAGTTGTTTCACAATCAATCGTTTTTCATCAAGACATGCGCTTGATGCATATCTGGCCCCATCAACGCACGAACTGATCGACGTAGGTTTCACCCAGGCCAACTTCGGTGTAATGCTTGCGGCACATCGCAATTTTGGTGAAAACGTCTTCATAGCCGGTGGTCTGCCCGGCATCGTCCAGGTAGATCATCGCGCCGTGAATGTTGAAGAAGGTGATCATCTCGGTGGCCTCACCTACTTTGTCGTCCACCACCAGCGTGTGGATTTCACCGGGTGGCTCATAGACAAACGAGCCCTCAGTACAACCCAGTCGTGCTCCAGATAGCGCCAAGCGCCTTTGATGACGTAACCCGTCACCCACGACGGATGAATGTGACGCGACAACACGCCGGACTTGCGCACCCGCAGCAGGTTGCACCAGCTGCCCGTCACCGTGTTGAGCAGCAGCGGGCGAAACCAGACGTTGGTGGCCTGGGGCACCCAGACGCGCTCGACATCCGGAATGGCGGTGATGGCGATTTCGGGCTG
>JANOLC010000532.1:0-5437 GCA_031419575.1 Burkholderiales bacterium
CGTGTCGGCCATCACGGCGCAGCACGGCCTAGGCGCGTTTGACCTGCCCCTGCTGCAAAAGGGTGCGCAAGCCTACAAAGCCTTTGGCGTCATACAGCGCGACATCAAGGTCACCGATGTGGTGAGCCAAGACCTGTTACCGGTCAAAAAATGAGCGCTTTAGTGCGCCCATTAGCGCCCCTGTTAACGCCCCCCTTAAAGCGCCGTTTCAGCGGCCAAGTGGTCTTGGTGACTGGTGCCAGTCGCGGAATTGGCGCTGCCATTGCCAAGGCCTTTGCCAGTGAAGGTGCCTTGGTACTGGTGAACTATCTGCACAACGCTGCTGCCGCTCAAGAGGTGGTGGTGGCGTGCGAAGCAATGGGCGGCCAGGCGTGGGCCTTGCCAGCGGATGTGCGGTCGCCGGACGCAGTGCGAGCCCTCGTGGCTAAAGCCATGGACGAGACGGGGCGGATTGACGTGGTGGTCAACAACGCTTTCAGCCCTTACGCGTTTGACCCCGAGCACCGCCAGCGTTTTTGGGACATGCCGTGGAATGCCTACCAAACACAATTCGACGGTGCCGTGCAAGCCGCCTACAACGTGTGCCAAGCGGTGCTACCCCACATGCGCCAGCGCGCACAAGGCAGCATCGTGAACCTGGTGAGCGACTTGGTGCAACGCCCCAGTATTGCCTACCACGACTACACCACGGCCAAGTCAGCCTTGGTGGGTTTTAGCCGCAACTTGGCGTGCGAACTCGGGCCACTGGGCATTCGCGTGAACTGTGTGGCGCCCGGTCTGGTAAGCCCCACCGCATCCAGCCAGCCCACCAAAGAAGCGGTGAAAAACATGTTGGTCGCACAAACTCCGTTGGGCCGTTTGGCCACGCCCGACGATGTGGCCGGCCCCGTGCTGTTTTTGGCATCAGACTGGAGCCGCTTCATGACGGGGCAAGTGCTGATGGTGGACGGCGGCTTGGTGATGGCTTGACCCAGAACATGTTGCATAACCAGCCTCTCACACTGCAACACACGGTGCTCCGCAGCGCAGGCCCGTCAGTCGGCACGCAGGATTCGCATCGCCACCGGCGCATGACCATGGTTCAACGGCCCGTGACCTTGGCCCGTACGCACATCCGCACCCGCTGCAATGGCCTGCAGGATGTAGTCCCGGGCCTGCGCCACGGCCTGCGGCAAGCTCAGCCCCAGTGCCAGGTGGCACGCGATGGCCGACGACAGGGTACAGCCCGTGCCATGTCCGTTGCGGGTGATGATGCGGGGCGACTGCAGGTGGGTGAGTGGCAGGCCGGGCTGGGCCAGCACGTCCACCACCGTGTCGCCGCTCAGGTGCCCTCCCTTAAGCAAAGCGGCAGGTGCACCCAAGGTCAGCAACTCAATAGCAGACGCATCCAACGCCGCCACGTCGTCAATCGGATGCCCCAGCAGCAACGCCGCCTCGTCCAGATTGGGGGTGACGAGCAGTGCGCGCGGAAACAGCTCGCGCACCAGCACCTGCACCGTTTCGGCCGCAATCAGGCGGTCCCCGCTGGTAGCGACCATCACCGGGTCCAGCACCACTTTTTTGAGCTGGTAGTGGTCAATCGCCCATGCAACCACCTCCACGATCTCTGGCGAATGCAGCATGCCGATCTTCACCGCGTCCACGCCAATGTCATCCAGCACCGCCTGCAACTGGGCTTTCAAAATGGCGGGCGGCACAGCGTGAATGGCAGTCACACCCACTGTGTTTTGCGCCGTGATGGCGGTGATGGCCGTCATGCCGTAGCAACCCAGCGCGGCAAAGGTTTTCAGGTCTGCCTGAATGCCGGCACCACCGCCGCTGTCGGACCCCGCAATCGACAACACGCGCGGGTAGCGAAAGTTGAACTGGGTGGTGTCATCACGTGGGTCAGATTTGTGCATGGTCAAAATTATCGGTGCAAGCGATGGTGTTACACATGACCCAACCATCAAGCAGAACGATTCAATCCGTGGTGCTGGGCGCGGGCCTGATGGGCCGCCTACTGGCCTGCGAACTGGCGCGCATCGGCCACGTGGTGTCGGTGTATGAAGCGGCTGGCCCGGATGCGCAAGGTGCTGCGGCACGTGTAGCGGCCGCCATGTTGGCCCCGCTGGCCGAGTCCGCCATTACCGAAGCGCCCGTGGTAACCATGGGCCAATACGCCCTGAAACGCTGGCCCGAACTCATCGCCAATTTGATACAGCCGGTGTTTTTTCAGCAGCAAGGCACGCTGATTCTGTGGCACCGGCAGGACGCGGCCGAGGCCTCGCGGTTTTCACACCAGCTGAGCACAACGCAGTCGCAAATCCCCACTTTGCCGCAAGCACAAAGCCTGTCTGCGGATCAGATTTCCGCGCTGGAGCCCGCCCTGGCAAACCGCTTCACACAGGGCCTTTACCTGCCCGGCGAAGGTCAACTCGACAACCGACAATTGCTGGAGGCGCTGATGCACAGCCTACAGACGCAAGGCGCTGGCCTGCATTGGCACAGCCCCAAGTCGCCCGACGACTTTGCACCCGGTAATCCTGGCCAGCCCGACTGGGTATTTGACTGCCGGGGTTTAGGTGCCCGTAGCGATTGGAATCAACTGCGCGGCGTGCGCGGCGAGGTCATCCGTCTGCATGCGCCCGAGGTCCACCTGACCCGCCCAGTGCGGCTAATCCACCCACGCTACCCGCTCTACATCGCGCCCAAGCAAGACCACGTATTTGTGATTGGTGCGACCGAAATCGAGTCACAGGACATGTCCCCCGCCAGCGTGCGCTCCACACTGGAACTGCTCAGCGCCGCCTATGCCGTGCACAGCAGTTTTGCCGAGGCGCGCATTCTGGAAATCGCCACGCACTGCCGCCCCACCCTGCCCGACAACCTGCCCCGCATTCGCCACCTGGGGCCGCGCACGCTGCAAATCAACGGCCTGTACCGCCACGGCTTTCTGGTGGCCCCTGCGGTGCTGGACGCAGTGATGGAACAGGTACAAACCGGGCGCACCACCCTGGCTCACACATTTTCTCTGGAGATGCCTTCATGAACGTCATCATCAACAAGTTGCCCCACGAACTACCCGAAGGTGCCATGCTGGCACAGGCCATTGCGCTGCTGAAGCCCACCCCACCATTTGCTGCGGCAGTCAACTTGCAATTTGTGCCCAACACGCGTTATGACCAGACTTCGTTGCAGGCCGGTGACCGCGTTGAGATCATCCTGCCCGTCACGGGTGGCTAAATAACGATAGAACAAAGTTGAAGGAGCACAGCATGATCACCGCCCCCAACCCCGACCCGCTGGTTCTTTACGGCCAGACCTTCACCAACCGCCTGCTGCTGGGCACCTCACGCTACCCGTCCCCCAGCGTGCTGCAAGCCGCTGTGCAACGCGCACAACCGGCGATGCTGACGGCCTCGTTGCGCCGCCAAAACCTTTCACCGGACAACGCTACTTCACCCGCCAGCGGAAACAGCTTCTGGCAACTAATGAAACAGCTAGCCATCCCCATGTTGCCCAACACCGCCGGGTGCCACAGCGCGCAAGAGGTCTTCACCACCGCGCAAATGGCACGCGAGGTGTTCGAGACCCCCTGGATCAAGCTGGAGCTGATTGGTGACGACTACACCCTGCAGCCAGACACGCTGAACCTGGTGGCTGCCGCCAGCCAGCTCATCAAAGACGGCTTCAAAGTGCTGCCCTACTGCACCGAAGACCTGGTGCTGTGCCAGCGCCTGGTGGATGTGGGCTGTGAGGCCATCATGCCGTGGGCCGCACCCATTGGCACGGGCAAGGGCCCCATCAACCCCTATGCCCTGCGCCTGCTGCGCGAGCGGCTGACCGTGCCGATGATTGTGGATGCCGGGCTGGGCCTACCGTCGCACGCCTGCCAGGTGATGGAATGGGGTTTTGACGGCGTGTTACTCAACACCGCCGTGGCCCTGGCACAAGACCCCGTGACCATGGCCGGAGCCTTTGCAAGCGCCGTGCAGGCCGGGCGCAATGCGTACCGCTCTGGCGCGATGGCAGAGCAACACACGGCGCAAGCCAGCACCCCAGTTTTGGGCACTCCGTTTTGGCACCACGAATGAGTACTTCAGACATGAACGCTAATAACCACGAAACGACGATGCAAGCCATCATCACAGCCCACGCGTCCCGCTTGGCACTGCCCGCTTCAGTGCCCGCGGTGGCGCAGTTCAGCAGCACCGCGCCGGTCTACCGCGCCGCCAAATCAGCCTGCCACGGGATGGGCTTCATCGACATTGACGCCGAATGTGTGGCCCTGGCCTGGCAGGCCCAAGCCCAGCGCACGGGTCACTTTGACGCCGCGCAATGGCCCGACCAGCCGCAAGACTTCGGGCTGGACCTATGGCCCCGCGCTGAGGCGTTTGCACCCTGCCCCAAGCAACTGGGCTTGTACGCCGTGTTGCCCGATGCCACCTGGGTGGGCCGCATGGCACGCTCTGGTGTGCCCACCCTGCAACTGCGCTTCAAATCTGACAACCCGAATGCCATTGAACGCGAAGTGCAAGCGGCCGTCGACGCCGTGCGGGGCACACCCGCCTTGCTGTTCATCAACGACCACTGGCAAGCCGCCCTGAACGCCGGGGCCTATGGCGTGCACCTCGGGCAAGAAGACCTGGTTGCCACCCGCGCCGCCGACCTGGCCACCATCCGCAACGCAGGCCTGCGCCTGGGCATTAGCAGCCACGGCTATGCCGAAATGCTGCGCGCCGACCGCCACAGCCCCAGCTACATCGCCTTGGGTGCCGTGTATGCCACCACCCTCAAGCGCATGGTCACCCCGCCGCAAGGCCCCGGCCGCCTACAGGCCTATGCCAAGCTGATGCGCGACTATCCGTTGGTCGCCATTGGCGGCATTGACCTTACCCGGCTGGACGATGTGCTGGCCAGTGAGGTGGGATCTGTGGCGGTGGTGCGGGCGCTGGTGGCGGCAGCGCAACCCGAAGTTGAAGCGGCCACCTGGATGCAGCGGCTGAAAGCCAACCCGTTCACCCTGAGCCTGTCGAAGGGCTCTCCAGCAGGTTGAGGAAAGGCTTCGACAAGCTCAGCCCGAACGGAAAACTAAACATCGCCGGTGTTAGCTCGGAAAATCAAAACAACGCGCTTTGCCCATGAAGCAGCGCCGGCCGGAACTGGCTGGTGTCGTGCTCAATGCGCTCCCGGTTCAGACCCAACCGGGCGCAGGATTTCTCAAACCGCTGCTTGATCAGCTCGGCCCACAGGCCGCTGCCCTTCATGCGGGTGGCGAAGTTGGCGTCGTAATCCATGCCCCCGCGCATATCCCGCACCCGCGCCATGACCCGCGCAGCGCGGTCTGGATAGTGCAGCGCCAGCCAACCTTGAAACAAATCGTTCAGCTCCAAAGGCAAACGCAGCACGGTGTAGAAGGCGGATCGTGCTCCCGCCTCATACGCGGCCTGCAACA
>JANOLC010000533.1:0-23727 GCA_031419575.1 Burkholderiales bacterium
CTTCCATGCCAAAGGTGCGGGCTTCGTCCACCAAAATAGGGACCACACGCGGGCCCAAGGCCTGGTCACGCAGCAGCGTGGTCAAAAAGCGCACATAGGCTTGCGTGGTGGAAATCTCGCGGCCTTCTGCCGTGGGCTCAATGACTGATTTGAAGGTTTCCAGCGCAGGCACGGTGAACTGCTCGTCCGCCTTGACGCGGCGGTGCGGCAGGTAGCCACCCAAGGCTTTGCGGCGCTCGTGCAGGTAACGCATTTCGGGCGTGTCGTCAGCCGGTTTGTAAAACGGGATGTCGGCCAGCTGACTGTCAGGGATAGGGATGTTGAAGCGGTCACGGAAGGCTTTGATGTCTTCATCCGTGAGCTTCTTGGTCTGGTGCACGTTGTTTTTGCCCTCGCCGCTTTTGCCCATGCCAAAACCCTTCACGGTTTTGATGAGCAATACGGTGGGCTGGCCCACGTGGTTAACCGCCTTGTGGAAAGCGGCGTAAACCTTTTTGGAGTCGTGACCACCGCGACGCAAGTCGAAGATTTCCTCGTCGCTCATCTTGGCAACCATTTCCAGCGTGCGGGGGTCTTTGCCGAAGAAATGCTTGCGCACATAGGCACCGTCGTTGGCTTTCATGGCCTGGTAGTCGCCGTCCAGCGTTTCCATCATCAACTTCTTCAACGCGCCATCTTTGTCACGCGCCAACAAGGGGTCCCAGCCGTGGCCCCACAGCAACTTGATGACGTTCCAGCCTGCGCCACGGAATTCGCCTTCCAGCTCTTGAATGATCTTGCCGTTGCCGCGCACCGGGCCGTCCAAGCGCTGGAGGTTGCAGTTGATGACGAAGACCAGGTTGTCGAGCTTTTCACGCGCGGCCAAGCCAATCGCGCCCAGGGATTCGACCTCGTCCATCTCACCGTCGCCGCAGAATACCCAGACCTTGCGGTTCTCGGTGTTGGCGATGCCGCGGGCGTGCAAATACTTCAAAAACCGCGCCTGATAAATCGCCATCAAAGGGCCAAGCCCCATGGACACGGTGGGGAACTGCCAGAACTCGGGCATCAGCTTCGGGTGCGGGTAGCTGGAGAGGCCCTTGCCATCCACCTCTTGGCGGAAGTTGAGCAACTGCTCTTCCGTCAAACGGCCTTCAAGGTAGGCACGCGCATACACACCGGGGGACACGTGACCCTGGATGTAGAGGCAGTCGCCGCCATGATTCTCACTTTCGGCGTGCCAAAAATGGTTAAACCCCGCGCCAAACAGGCTGGCAAGCGAGGCAAATGATCCAATGTGCCCGCCCAAGTCGCCCCCATCGATAGGGTGATGGCGGTTAGCTTTGACGACCATGGCCATGGCGTTCCAGCGCATGTAGGCACGCAGGCGCTCTTCAATCTCCAAATTGCCGGGGGAGCGCTCTTCTTGGTCCGTTTCAATGGTGTTGACGTAACCGGTGGTGGCCGAGAACGGCATGTCGATGCTTTGCTGGCGCGCGTGCTCCAGCAATTGCTCCAACAAAAAGTGCGCTCGCTCGGGGCCCTCTGCAGCAATAACGGCGGACAGAGCGTCTGTCCACTCGCGGGTTTCTTGCGTATCGCCATCGTGGGCGGCAGACCCAGACAGGTTTTGGGGTACGGCTGACATGGTTGTCTCCTCGTGGTTTAAATGTAGTTTAGTGATCGGAGTCTATTCTCGCACAGGCTCAAAATAATTTCAACATACGCTTTATGAAATCATAATATGAAATATATTCACAATTTTCGATTCGGTTTGACAACAAATCCACCGACTTGAGACGGAGGCATTGGCCCGCCCGCTCTCCCCTACACTTAAAGAATGCTCGCACAGACCCCCGACACGCTCCCCGTCAAACTGCCCGTTGTGCTTGCGCCCGCACGCCTGCGGACGCGGTTGCACCAATGGTGGCGGCGGCAATCTCCACAGCGTCAGGACCGGGTCTCTGTGCTGGCACCGCTTGCGGCTGTGATCATGTTTTTGGCAGCCATCGTGGCGGCGTTTGGTTACCTGCGGCTGGAAGAAATTGACCGCGAGCAAGAGGCCGTCAAACGCGATGTCGAATACACCCAACAGCGCCTGAGGCTGCGCCTGCTTGAGCGACAGGAACAACTGATGCGCCTGGCCCGCGACGTGTCCAACCGCGATGTCGATGCAGACGATTTCCGCGACCGGGCCGAGTCACTCATTAACCAATACCCCGAGCTGGATGCCTTGAGCTGGATTGACGACCGCAAGCGCATCAAATCAAGCTACGGCACGGCCAGCCTGCCCACGGGCCGGCTCAAACAAGCGGGCAATACCCTCAAGCCGGGCGAGACCGACAGTAACTTTGGTCTGGCCAAAGACTTGCGGCAACCGGTGTACTTTCAGCGCTTGGCATCTGACGCGCCGGCTGTTTTGCAGTTGCACATCCCCTTGAGCGACCGGGCCAAGTTCTCGGGCGTAGTGCTGGCGGAATACTCGGTCGATGGCCTGTACCGCTACGGCGTGCCGTCAGAGGTGTCGGCACGCTACGCGGTGTCGTTTCACGATGCCAAAGGCAAGCGACTGGCAGGCACCAGCGTGCCTGCGCACAGCCCGGCCACGCAATTGCTGCCTTGGGCCACACCGGCCAATTTTTATGAAGCACCCGTGTCGCCCGTGGGCAACGGGCTGGTGATTAGGGCACAGGCCTACCGCACCTCATTGGGCGTGATTGGCAGTGGCCTGTTCTGGCTGGTGATTGCCCTGAGCGGCATGACCGCCTGGATGCTGATTGGCAACTGGAAGCACCTTCGCCGCCGCATGCAAGCGCAGCAGGCGTTGATTTCCGAGACCAATTTCCGCCGCGCGATGGAAAACTCCATGCTGACGGGTATGCGCGCCATGGACTTGCAGGGCCGCATCACCTATGTGAATGCCGCGTTTTGCCAGATGACCGGCTGGAGCGAGGGTGAACTGGTCGGTCGAACAGCCCCGTTTCCTTATTGGCCCGAAGGCGATCGCGAAACACTGGCCCAGCGCCTGGACGAAGAACTGAGCGGCCGCACTGTGGCAGGCGGCATCCAGATGCGCGTGAAACGGCGAGACCAAAGTTTGTTTGATGCGCGCTTGTACGTGTCACCACTGATTGACTCACGGGGTGCTCAAACCGGCTGGATGACGTCGATGACCGACATCACCGAGCCCAACCGGATTCGCGAACAATTGTCGGCCTCCTACGAGCGCTTCACTACAGTGCTCGAAGCCCTGGACGCGTCCATCTCCGTCGGGCCGCTGGGCAGTGATGAGTTGCTGTTCGCCAACAAGCTGTACCGTCTGTGGTTTGGTGCACAGGCCGGGGGCCACTTGATGCTGGTCGCCCAGGCTGGTGTGCCGCCCAACCCGCCCAACGATGACGCGCAGGACAGCGTCGATTCATTCGCCGGCTTGCCCACGAATGCCCTGGTGGACACCGAGACCGAGAGCGCCGAGATCTACCTGACCGAGATGGGCAAATGGTTGGAGGTGCGCACCCGTTACCTGAGCTGGGTCGATGGCCGTTTGGCCCAAATGGTGATTGCGACCGACATCACCGCGCGCCGCTTGGCCGAGGAGCAATCCGCCGCGCAAGCCAAGCGCTCGCAAACCGCCAGCCGCCTGATCACCATGGGCGAAATGGCGTCCAGCGTGGCCCATGAACTCAACCAGCCCCTCACCGCCATTAGTAACTACTGTGACGGTATGGTGTCGCGTATCAAAGGCAAACAAATCTCGGAAGAGGACTTGCTGAGGGCGCTGGAGAAGACCGCCAAGCAGGCCCAGCGCGCGGGGCAAATCATTCAGCGCATACGCTCATTCGTCAAACGTAGCGAGCCCAACCGCAACTTCGCGGAGGTGGCGGCCATGGTGAACGAGGCTATAGAGCTGGCCGACATTGAGGTGCGCCGACGCAATGTGCGCTTAACCCATTACGTGGCCCCGCGCTTGCCCAAGCTGCTGGTCGACCCCATTTTGATTGAGCAAGTGCTGGTCAATTTGCTCAAAAACGGGGCCGAGTCGGTCGATGCCGCACTGCGCCCCACTGCCAAGCGCACGGTGGTGCTGCGGGTTACCCCCAAACGAGTGGAAGACAAGCCGGTGGTGGAGTTTTCAGTGCAAGACTCCGGTAAAGGTTTGGCCCCTGAAGTGTTGGCGCGTTTGTACGAAGCCTTCTTTTCGACCAAGGTTGACGGCATGGGCATTGGGCTGTCGTTGTGCCGCTCTATCGTCGAATCCCACCAGGGGCGGATGAAAGCGGAGAACCTCTACAATGCCGGGGAGGTCACGGGCTGCGTTTTTTCCTTCTGGATTCCCCTGACCGAGCCGACGCCCACCATGGCGACGCCCCAGCGAAAAATTTTGAGGCCCCCCGGGTAACTGCATGAGTTTGATTCCAAAAAAAGGTACGGTTTATGTGGTGGATGACGACGAGGCGGTGCGCGACTCGTTGCAATGGCTGCTCGAAGGCAAAGACTACCGGGTGCGCTGCTTTGACTCGGCGGAATCGTTTCTAAGCCGTTACGATTCCCGCGAAGTGGCCTGTCTGATTGTGGATATTCGCATGGGTGGCATGACCGGGCTAGAGCTTCAAAGCCGCCTGATCGAGAGCCGCTCTCCATTGCCCATCGTCTTTATTACCGGCCACGGTGACGTACCCATGGCAGTAGACACCATGAAAAAGGGCGCGATGGATTTCATCCAAAAGCCATTTAAGGAAGAGCAACTCGTCGGCTTGGTCGAGCGCATGCTGGAGCATGCCAAAAGCACGTTCTCAGAGCACCAGCAGTCTGCCAGCCGCGAGGCGCTGTTGTCCAAGCTGACCCTGCGCGAATCCCAAGTACTGGAGCGCATCGTTGCCGGTCGGCTGAACAAGCAAATAGCCGACGACCTGGGCATCAGCATCAAAACGGTGGAAGCCCACCGGGCCAACATCATGGAAAAGCTCAACGCCAACACCGTGGCTGACCTGCTCAAAACCGCCCTAGGGCAAACCGTAGCCAAAGCCTAGACAATAAAATAGCTATTCTTTTTATAGCTAACAATGCCCGCCTCACAAGGACTAGCGGGCTTTTTTATTTGCAAAACTCATAAAATTCAATCAAAGACTCACCATGACCGCCCAACTTATTGACGGCAACGCCCTTTCCCGTCATCTCCGCGCTGAGGTCGCCACCCGCACCGCCGCGCTCAAAGCCAAAGGCATCACGCCAGGTTTGGCCGTGGTTTTGGTGGGGTCAGACTCCGCCAGTCAAGTGTATGTGGGCAAGAAAGTGGAAGCCTGCCAGCAGGCCGGGCTGCATTCTGTGCTGGAGAAATATGAGGCGTCGTTGACCGAGGCGGACCTGCTGGCCCGTGTTGAAGTTCTTAACAACGACCCCGCCATCCACGGCATCTTGGTGCAGCTGCCCCTGCCTGCCCACATTGACACCAACAAGGTGATTGAGGCGATTTCGCCCGCCAAAGACGTGGACGGCTTTCACATCGCCAGCGCGGGGGCTCTGATGACCGGCCTGCCGGGTTTTTGGCCCTGCACGCCCTATGGCTGCATGAAGATGCTGGAATCCATTGGCTTCAACCTCAAGGGCAAACACGCCGTGGTGATTGGCCGCAGCAACATCGTGGGCAAACCTATGGCCATGATGCTGCTGCAAAAAAATGCCACCGTGACCATTTGCCACAGTAGCACGCAGGACCTGAAAGCCATGACCTTGCAGGCCGACGTGATCGTCGCAGCCGTGGGCAAGCGCAACGTGCTGACGGCCGACATGGTTAAACCCGGTGCGGTAGTGATCGACGTGGGTATGAACCGCAATGACCTGGGCAAGCTGTGCGGTGACGTGGACTTTGCCGGGGTCAAAGAGGTGGCCGGTTACATCACCCCCGTGCCGGGTGGCGTGGGGCCGATGACTATCACCATGCTGCTGGTGAACACACTGGAAGCGGCTGAGCGGGCTGCGGCTTAAGAAGCCACGAACTACCCCAAACATCACTTGAATCGCGCCAACCTGCCGCCACCTAGCCTCCATGAACAATCCTCTCCTCGACTTCTCCGACACGCCCCTGTTTGACGCCATCCAACCTGAGCACGTGCCGCCCGCCATGGAAGCTTTGCTGGCCCAGTCCGATGCCGCGCTGGAAACCGTGACCGCTGCCGACTACCCCGTGCAATGGACTGAGATTGCCAAGGTACTGGACGTCACCACCGAGAAGCTGGGCCGCGCGTGGGGTGCCGTGAGCCACCTCAACAGCGTGGCGGATACGCCCGAGTTGCGGGCGGCCTACAACGAGGCGCTGCCCAAGGTCACAGAATTCTTCACTCGCCTGGGTGCTGATGAGCGCCTGTATGCCAAGTACAAGGCGATCGATATCCACACCTTGAACAGCGAACAGCGCCAAGCGCACAAAAATGCCGTGCGCAACTTTGTGCTGGGTGGCGCCGAATTGACGGGGGCCGCCCGCGACCGTTTTGCCGCCATTCAGGAGCGCCAGGCCGCGTTGAGCCAGAAGTTCAGCGAGAACGCGCTGGATGCCACGGATGCATTTGCCTGTTACGCAGCGTTGGATGAGTTGGATGGCGTGCCGGACGATGTTATCCAAACGGCATTAGCGGCGGCCAAGAACGAAAGCAAAAACGGCTACAAACTCACGTTAAAAATGCCCTGCTATTTACCCGTGATGCAGTTCGCCAAAAGTAGCGCTTTGCGTGAAAAGCTCTATCGCGCCTACGTCACCCGCGCGTCAGACCAAGCCCCCGCCGAGGGGTTGAAATTTGACAACTCCGCACTCATTAGCGAGACGCTGGCCCTGCGTCTGGAAGAGGCCAAATTGCTGGGCTACGCCAGCTTTGGCGAACTGTCCTTGGTGCCTAAAATGGCGAAGTCGCCTGACCAGGTGATTGCGTTTTTGCGCGATCTGGCGGTCAAGGCCCGGCCTTTTGCCGAGACAGACCTGGCCGACTTGCGTGAATTTGCCGCGCAACATTTGGGGCTGGCCGACCCACAGCCGTGGGACTGGCCTTTCGTTGGCGAAAAGCTCAAGGAAGCGCGCTACGCCTTCAGCGAGCAAGAGGTCAAACAGTATTTCACTGCGCCCAAGGTGTTGGCAGGTTTGTTCAAAATCATCGAAACGCTGTTCGATGTCACGATCCACCTGGACACCGCCCCCGTGTGGAACGCCGGTGTTGCGTTCTATCGCATTGAACGCACGCACCACGCGGCCAACGGCCAAATCAGCTCCGCGTTGATTGGCCAGTTCTACCTGGACCCGACAGCGCGCAACGGCAAACGCGGCGGCGCATGGATGGACGATGTGCGCACCCGCTGGCTGCGCCCTGACACCGGCAAGCTGCAAACGCCCATCGCGCACCTGGTGTGCAACTTTGCGGATGGTATTGAGGTAAACGGCGTCAAAATGCCTGCTTTGCTGACGCACGATGACGTCACTACGCTGTTCCACGAATTTGGGCACGGCCTGCACCACCTGTTAACGCAGGTGAACGAGCGCGATGTGTCCGGCATCAGCGGTGTCGAGTGGGATGCGGTGGAGCTGCCCAGCCAGTTCATGGAAAACTTCTGCTGGGAATGGGATGTGCTCAAGCACATGACTGCCCATTGTGAAACCGGTGAGCCCTTGCCCCGCGCTTTGTTCGACAAGATGCTGGCAGCCAAAAACTTCCAGAGTGGGATGCAAACCCTGCGGCAGATTGAGTTCTCGCTGTTTGACATGCTGCTACACAGCGGCCACAACCCCAGCAACGACTTCATGCAAGTGCTCAATCAGGTGCGCAAAGAGGTCGCAGTCATACAGCCGCCCGCTTGGAGCCGTACCGCCCACACCTTCAGCCACATTTTTGCGGGTGGTTACGCGGCGGGCTACTACAGCTACAAGTGGGCCGAAGTGCTGAGTGCCGATGCCTATGCCGCCTTTGAGGAAACCGCCGGTCAAGACGGCTTGCCAAATGCCGAAACAGGTAGAAAATACTTGGAATCCATTTTGGAAGTGGGGGGCAGCCGCCCGGCCATGGAGTCGTTCAAGGCCTTTCGAGGCCGTGAACCCAACCTGGACGCTCTGTTGCGTCACCAGGGTATGAAGGCTGCTTGATGGCCCGGCCGTCAGCCTGGTTTGCCGCTGGTTTTTGATTTTTGATTTTGAAGGACCGCACGATGAACAGCACTTTGCCCATCGCTCCATTCGCTTCATTCACGTTGACCATCGCACTGTGCGCGTGGCTGCCATTGAGTGCCCAGGCGCAAACGGTTTACCGCATTGTGGGCGCCGACGGGCGCGTGACGTTTTCTGACAAACCCCCTGTGTCCAGCGACAACGTGACCGCCACCGGGCGCGGTGGCAAAGCACTGGAATTGGGCAACGGCACGCTGCCGTTTGAGCTACGCCAGGTGACCAACCGCTACCCCATCACGATCTACACGGCCACCAACTGCGCGCCGTGTGGCGCAGGCCGCAATTTACTCAGCAACCGTGGCGTGCCATTTACTGAGCGCACCATCAACACCGCCGAAGACACCGACGCGCTGGTGCGCATCAGCGGCGAAAACGCCCTGCCCTTTTTGACCATTGGGGGGCAAAAAATCAAGGGCTTTGCGGATGCCGAGTGGACGCAGTTTTTAGATGCGGCCGGTTACCCAGCAAGCACCAAATTGCCCGGTAACTACCGCAACCCACCAGCCGCACCGCTCGTGGCCGTCCAAAAACCGAGCGCTGAGCCTAAACCAGCAGAGGCTGGTGAGGCCGCTACAGCCAAAACCCCAGCTCCAGCCCGACCCGCACCAGTGGACACCAACGCCAACCCGGCCGGTATCAGGTTTTAGGTTTTAAGGTCATCGACCCACTTAAAACGTCAGCGTCTTCACCCCGGCCGGCGTACCCAACAGGCACACGTTGGCGCGTTGGTGGGCAAACACCCCCACAGTCACCACACCGGGCCACTGGCTCACAGCGGCCTCGAACGTCAGCGGGTCGACAATTTTCAAACCAGTGACATCAATGATGTGCTGGCCGTTATCCGTAACCAGGGGTTGGCCATCTTTGAGGCGCAGCTTGGCACTGCCACCCATCGCTACAAACTGGCGCATCACGCGCTGCGTGGCCATGGGAATCACCTCCACGGGCAACGGGAACTGACCCAGGGTTTGCACCAGTTTTGACGCATCGGCAATGCATACAAACTGGCGTGATTGAGCCGCCACAATTTTCTCGCGGGTGAGCGCTGCGCCACCACCTTTGACCATGTTGCCCCTGTTATCAATCTCGTCTGCCCCGTCAATGTAGACCGACAACTCGCCCACTTCATTGGCTTCAAACACGGGGATACCCAACGCTTTGAGCCGCACCGTGCTGGCCTCAGAGCTGGACACCGCCCCTTGGATTTGGTCTTTGATACTGCCCAGCGCATCAATGAACTTATTGACCGTGGAGCCGGTGCCCACGCCCACAATGTCACCTTTGACCACGTATTGCAGCGCGGCCTGCCCCACCAAAGTTTTGAGTTGATCCTGATTCATTTCGGTCATTTGCGACAATCCATAGAGTTACTTCAATTATCCAATGTCATTACTTCCTTACGCCCTGGCCCGCCCCTTTTTGTTTGGCTTGAACCCCGAGGTCGCCCACGAGTTAACGCTGCACAGCCTGGCCTGCATTCAGCGCACGCCGCTGGAGTGGGCCTACTGCAATACCCGGGTGGACGACCCCATCACGCTGGCGGGGCTGAAATTTCCCAACCGGGTCGGGCTGGCAGCGGGTCTGGACAAAAATGCGCTCTGCATTGATGGCTTGGGCGCAATGGGTTTTGGGTTCATTGAAGTTGGCACCGTCACGCCGCTGGCGCAACCCGGTAACCCCAAGCCACGCATGTTTCGCCTGCCGCGCGCCAACGCGCTCATCAACCGCCTGGGCTTTAACAACGATGGGTTGGACGCCTTTGTGACCATGGGGCAGCGCTCACCCCTGTAAACGAACCGGGCTTCTGCAAACTCACGCGGCCTACTACTGGCCCTGAACTTTGGCAAAAACGCCGCTACCCCGATTGAGAGTGCCACCGACGATTACCTGATCGGCCTGGCGGGCGTGTATCCGTTTGCCGACTACGTCACCGTCAACATCTCCAGCCCCAACACCAAAAACCTGCGCGCGCTGCAAAGCGATGAAGCCTTGGATAGGTTGCTGGGTGCCATAGCCGCCAAGCGTGAGGCGCTGGTCAAGCAATTCAAAAAGCGCGTGCCCATTTTTGTGAAAATTGCCCCTGATTTGGACGAAACACAGGTCAGCGTGATTGCGGCGACGTTGGAGCGCCACGATATGGACGGCGTGATTGCCACCAACACCACGCTCAGCCGCGATGCCGTCCAGGGCATGCGCCACGGTGAAGAAGTCGGGGGATTGAGCGGTTCGCCGGTACTTGCCATGAGCAATCGGGTGATCGCTCAATTGCGTGCCGCGCTGGGCAAAAAATTCCCTATCATCGGCGTGGGTGGCATCATGAGCGCGGCGGATGGGTTGGGCAAAATCAAAGCGGGTGCCGACGTCGTGCAGATCTACACCGGATTGATCTACCAAGGGCCAGATTTGGTCAAAGAAACCGCTTTAGCAATTAAAAACAGCCGCTAGTCCGCGTCGGACGTCCATAGTTTGCTACATTTTTTGTAGCGCACTCAATATCAATCCAGGCGATCAGGACAAGGGCATGGGCACTGATTGCCCGGACTCCGCGCGATTGGCCTTGCGCTTGTCTTCCCAGCGGTCGCACCAGGCCATGAAATCGGCAGCAGGCAGCGGCTTGCTCATGAAATAGCCCTGCCCCTCATCACAATTCAGCTCTTTCAGGCGGTTGTAGATGATGGCGTTTTCCACGCCCTCGGCCACCACGGTTAGCCCCAGGTTGTGGGCCAGGTCAATGGTGGAGCGGACGATTTTGGCGTCGTCTTCGTCTTTCTCCATCGCCATAACAAACGATTTGTCGATTTTTAGTTCATCCACCGGCAGGCGCTTCAGGTAGGCCAGCGACGAGTAGCCGGTGCCGAAGTCATCAATCGACAGCTTGAAGCCGCGCTCGTGCAAGCGGTTCAACGTGTTCTCGGCACGCTGGGGGTCATCCATGATGGCACTCTCGGTAATCTCCAGGCAAAAGGCGCTGGACGGCACATTGTGCTTGGCCAAAATCGCGTCCAGGCGCTGGGGGAACTCCAGATCCAGCAAATCACGGGTGGACAGGTTGATGGCAATGCGCAGGCTCTGGTGTGGTTGCTGCAGGCCATGCCACACGCGCGCGGCTTCGTCAAACATCCACAAAGTTAACTGGCGCACGAAGCCGGTTTGCTCGGCAAAGGGGATGAACTCCATGGGTGGCACCAGGCCACGCTCCGGGTGCTGCCAGCGCACCAGGCCTTCAGCGGCACACACGGCAGAATGCGCCAGCGCAATTTTGGGCTGCAGGTACAAGCGCAGCTCGCCCAAGTCCACCGCGCGGCGCAGCTCGGTCAATAAAGACAGCGTTTGCGTGCTGCCTGAATCCAGCGCCGGGTCGTACAGCATGGCGCCCGTGGTCTTGCTTTTGGCGGCGTACATGGCTACTTCAGCGTGGCTGAGCAGGGTGTCGGCATCTTCCGCGTGGACGGGCCAGCAGGCTATGCCAATACCCGCGCTCAGGTCTACCGTTTGGTCCTCAAAGGCCAACGGCTCTTCAAACGACTTGGCAATGCGCTGTGCCACGGCCATCGCCCCGTTGGCATCGCTTTGGGTCAGCAACACGGCGAATTCATCGCCACCCAGCCGAGCCACCATGTCGTCGGCACGAATGTCTTGTGCGGCCAGGCGCTTAGCCACGGCCCCCAGCAAGCGGTCGCCAAACGAATAACCCAGAACGTCGTTGACGTGTTTGAAACGGTCCAAGTCAAGCATGACCACAGCCAATTGGCTTTTGGATGGGTCAGTTTGCAACGCATGACGCTCAATCGCCTGCTGCACCGCTTCACGAAATCGCGCACGGTTGGGTAAACCGGTTAAACGATCCCAGTAAGCCAGCTGGCGAATTTCAGCCTGTTGCAAGCCGATGTTGACACGCATGTGGTCAAACGCGTTGGCCAGGCCACCAATTTCGTCTTTGCGCTCGATATGCTCCATGGGGGTGTCGTATTCACCGCGCCCCAGCCGTTCAGTCGCGTTGACCAGCGAGCGCAGCGGGGTCGTAACACGGCGTGCTGCAAACACGCTGCCCACGCCAAACAGCAACACGCCTAGCGCAGTGATCCAGGCCAACGCGACCTGAGCCTGCCGAAAAGGGGCCACCACCTCATCAAACGAGCGGAGCAGCAGCGTGTGCACATCGCCGGTACCAGCATTGAGTTTGACGTTG
Organism: Burkholderiales bacterium; assembly: GCA_031419575.1. Lineage (GTDB taxonomy): Bacteria > Pseudomonadota > Gammaproteobacteria > Burkholderiales > Burkholderiaceae_C > JANYCG01. The sequence goes on from JANOLC010000533.1 coordinate 12,372, forward strand.
CGCGCCACCAGCCAGTCACCATTCACGGCCAGCTCCGTCACATCACCCCCGCTGTCTTTGAGGGCTTGCAGCGCATCCGCAGGCAGCGTGCTGATGGAAATACGGTCTTTTTCACCATTCACATGACTGATGAGAGCCAGGTGAATATCAGACAAGGCCCGCATGTCGTCGGCCAGCGTTTGCCCAATGGGGAAGCCCATCAAGACCCAGCCAATCACCACCGGGGCTTTCATGGGCACCATCACAAACTGGTAGGGCACTTGGCTCACCAGTGCGATCTGGTTGCCTTGGGGGTTGCGCGACAGGGGTGGCACCATTTGTTTGAACAATGGGGTCAAGGCGACCACGTCTTGCCCTTCACCCACCGCCCGCAGTTGCAGGCTGGTGTCCAGCAACGCAGTGACGGTGGCTCCAATGCGCGCGCCGTTGTTCTCCAGCGCCGAGCGAATGGTCTCCAGGTCGCCAGAGCTGACGGCCGAGCGAAACCCGAAGTCGGTCGCCAGCAGCGTGGCACCCTGGCTTAGCTTCTGGGCATTTTGGTCCAGCAAACGGCGCCAGACGCGTTCACCCACCAATAGCTCCTGCGAAATTTGCCGCCGGGCGCTTTGCTCGATGCTGATGCGCACCACGCTGAACACTGCACCTTGCACCAATAGCAGCAACGCCAGGGACAAGGCCACGATGCGTGATGACAAGCCCCAACCCTCAAAAAAACGAAACAGCTTCATGGCAACGCAACTCGCACCGTTTGTTCGGCAGCGCCAACCACCAAGGCTTGGTCCAGCGCAGGCGCACCCACCGGCAGGCTGGTGTGCCACACGCGCAGGCGGTAACTTCCTGCCGGTACGTTAGCCACAGTGGCACGGCCTGTCTCAGCGGTGCGCGCAAAGTAGGGCGTCTCCACGACCACCACCCAAGCCGACATGTTGTCGTGAATATTGCAGCCGAGCACCGCAATACCGGGGCGGTCAAACACCACCGGGCTGGCCGCTACGCCAGTGTAGAGCTTGAGCTCAAAGGATTTGATGGGTGAAAACGAGTAGACGTGATGGCGCACCGTGTCCCGGTTAGGAAATTGCACCGCCGACCCCACCGGCACCACCGTGACTTGAGGTGAAAATTGCTTGGCACTTTGGGCAATCTCCGCCCCAGCTAGCGGCTTGGATGCTGCTTTGGCGTCGCGCGACTCCAAGAAAACCACCGCGTCGGTTAATGGCTTGCCGCTTGCATCGTTGACCTGAACCTGCACACCGGCTGCCATGGCCCAGCTGCTGAACAAGCTCGTCATGCCCAAAGCGACCCATATCGTGGCTTTCAATATTGACGGTTTGCAGGGGGTACTTGGCATATGGATCAAGCCACGAATGGCCTTGTGAATGGGCGTATGGGATTCATGAATTGATTTATACATCAGTCAGGGCCAACAAATGGGCCACGTATGCACTAATAGCCAGAGCACTTGTCAGCCCCGGGGATTCAATGCCCAAAAGGTTGACCAAGCCGGGGATACCGTGGTCTACCGGGCCTTGAATCATGAAGTCGCGGGCTATCTCATGGCGTGAATTGATTTTGGGTCGAATTCCTGCGTAGCCCGCAATCAGCGCACCGTCTTGCAAATCGGGCCAATACTTGCGCACCTCGGCATAAAAGGCATCGCCACGTGCCGGGTCTACCACCAGGTCGTCTGGTGAATCCACCCACTGCACATCGGGGCCAAACTTGGCTTGACCACCCAGGTCCAGCGTCAGGTGAACGCCCAGGCCCGCTGCCTCAGGCACCGGGTAGATCAGGCGGCTGAACGGGGAGCGACCTGCCAGCGTGAAATAGTTGCCCTTGGCATAAGAGGCCGATGGCAGGAGCGCGGGGTTCAGTCCCGTGAAGCGCCGAGCCAGCCCCACCGCGTGCAGGCCGGCGGCGTTGACCACGGTTTTCGCACTGAGTTGTGTTCCATCGTTTGCTACTAAGTTAATAGCAAACTTTTCAATATTGGCTTGGACTAAAGTGGTTTTTAATACGACAATTCCACCCGAACGCTCCAAATCGCCTTGCAGAGACAGCATGAAAGCGTGGCTGTCCACAATGCCAGTACTGGGCGAGTGAATAGCCCCCACGCATTCCAGCTGCGGCTCCATGGCACGAGCCTCATCACGGGTGAGTTGCTTCAAGTCGGTGACACCGTTGGCAGCAGCTTTGGCGGTGATCCGCCCTAAGTCGGCCAGTTGCTCAGGCGATGTGGCAACGATCAGCTTGCCGCAACGCCGGTGCGCAATACCCCGCTCTGCGCAGTAGTCGTACAGCATCACTTTGCCCTGTGTGCACAGGCGCGCTTTGAGCGATCCCGGCGCGTAGTAGATACCCGCGTGAATGACCTCGCTATTGCGGGAGCTCGTGCCTGTGCCAATGGCGTCTGCGGCCTCCAGCACCAAAACCTCGCGCCCGGCCACGGCCAAAGCGCGGGCCACGGCCAAGCCCACAACGCCCGCCCCAATCACGACGCAATCTACCGATTCCATGGCCGATTCACCGGGACAACACCAAAGAAAAAAGGCCTCGAATTGAAGCCTGGAGATGAGGGGGTGAATGTCATTCAGTTGATTGTGCCGCACCCGGTAGCCGTACAAAACCAGTCGCACCACCTGGGCGTGAGTCCCCCGACAGCCTGAACTGCGACACCACCTGGGCCAGGCGCTGTGCTTGTTCGCGCAAACTGTCGGCGGCCGCCGCAGACTGCTCGACCAGCGCTGCGTTTTGCTGGGTCATTTGGTCGAGTTCAGCCACCGCAGTGTTGACCTCCTCCAGGCCGCTGCTTTGGTCGGTCGATGCAGCCGATATCTCACCGATGATGTCGGATACACGGCGCACTGAACTCACAATCTCGGTCATGGTTTTGCCCGCATTGGCCACCAGGCGCGAGCCGGAGTCTACCTTTTCGACCGATGCACCAATCAGGTCCTTGATCTCCTTGGCGGCTTGGGCCGAGCGACCAGCCAGGCTGCGCACCTCGGTCGCCACCACCGCAAAGCCCCTGCCCTGCTCGCCCGCGCGAGCGGCTTCTACCGCAGCATTCAAGGCCAGGATATTGGTCTGAAACGCAATGCCATCAATCACACTGATGATGTCGGCAATTTTGCGGGCGCTGGTGTTGATTTCGTCCATGGTGGCTACCACCTGGGCCACCACTATGCCACCACGCACCGCCACTTCAGTGGCGGATGAGGCCAACTGATTGGCTTGCCGTGCAGACTCAGCCGACTGCTTGACCGTGCCATTGAGCTGCTCGGTTGAAGACGCCGCCCGTTGCAGATTACTGGAGGTTTGCTCGGTACGGTTGGCCAAATCCTGGTTACCCGTGGCAATTTCGGCACTGGCCAGCCGGATAGACTCCGAGGAGTGAAGCACGGTAGAAATGGACTGGTTGAGCTGGCCCGCCATGCTGCCCAGCGCACGCATCAAATCGCCCACCTCGTCCATGCGGTCGCTAGACGCATCCACCGCCAGGTTGCCGCCGGCCACGCCGTGCGCGACTTCCACAGCACGGGCCAATTCAGCCACCAGCTTGCGCTGCATCAGCCAGGACAGCACAACCGCCGCCACCGCCACCCCCAGCCCAAATAGCGCTAACAACAAGTTGGTACGGTTGGCCCGCTGTTGCGAGGCCAAAATCACTGCTTGTGAGCCCGCCTCACTGCGTACAGCGATGTCTGCCATGATCCTGCTTAGCGCGGCGAACGTGCTGTCGGCACCTTGCATGGCGGCAATGCCAGTGTTGGGGTCTACCGATGAGAGGTCAATGGCCGAATCCGCCTGCCTCCCGTATGTGTCAATTTGCTTACCCACATCAGCCACGGCGGTGCGTAAGTTCCCATCGGCGGTGCGGGCCTCAGCCAGCGCAGCAGACACCCGTTTGATACCGGCCAGTTGGCGTGCCAGGTCGTCCCGAAACAACTTGACCTTGGCATCGTCCAGCGAAGCGATCAAGGCCACTGTTTTGTACACGCTGGCGTGCACCTGACCCAGCTGCTGCTGCACGTTGGCTACGGTCTTAAAGTCTTCCATGCTGGCGTTGGAGCTGGCCTGACTCTCATTGACCGCTTGGGTCATGAGCACCGTGTTGGCCTGCCCGGCCACAAACATCACGACAGCGGTCAACAAAGGTGCCGCAATCAACTTCATGGCCAGTTTCATACCGGCTGCCCCTTACTTGTAAATACCACCGCACACGGCCGCGTCGTCCAGCTTTTCGCAGTACATGCTTTTAGGCGCAATTTTCTTGGTTGTGGGATCAGTGAACTTGTAGTCTTGCCAAAAAGTGCCCTTGCTTTTGGCCATCTCAACACGCTCTTTGACGAACTCCTTACCGTCTACGTCTTTCAGGTCAATCAGGTTTTTCCCAATCATTTTGTCGTTGGCACCATGGGCGCGCACTGTGCCGTCTAAACCATAAACCACCAAGTACAAGTCGCGGTCGTTGAACTGACCAGCCTTGTTGCTGATTTCGGCATGGCCTTTGTCCTTGCCGTTGGCCTTCATGAACGCCACCCCTTTTTTGACCATGGCCGTGGCTTCAGCAGCACTGGCTTTGGTTTGGGCCTGAAGGCTGGGAGCACCCGCCATAAGCAATGCAAGGGTGATGGCTGACGCGATGGAAGAGTGGTTCATGTTGGCTCCTTAGTTAGTTTGAATTTGAACTGCGAGAGGCAGTGAGTGGACTTTAGGGGCATGGGGCTGCAATTAACATCCGGAAAACACCTGAGTTTGCCCCGCAAAACTACCTAGGGCTTTCCACCCAGCGCTTGAGGAAATAAAGTGCCCCAGGTCAAAAGTCAGTCATAAACATACGCAATTACCCAATATAGGTACAAATCCTAAGTATCAAACGAAATTAAATACTGATTTGTGTTTGCAGCGTACCAATCTGTGAGCGATAAATCCGTATCTTCAATGGGTCAGTGCCGAGGAAACCAAAGCATTGAACTCTGCATTCAAATTTACCCACTCAGGAGACACCCCAATGAAATTCAGATCCCTTGTCGTCACCCGTATTGCGCTGGCTGCCGCGCTCACTGCGTCGCTGATGAGCCCTTCACACGCAGCCACCGAGCTGGTCATCGCCACCGTCAACAACGGCCACATGATCGAGATGCAAAAACACAGCAAATCGTTTGAGGCCGCCAACCCCGGCATCACCCTGAAATGGGTGACGCTGGAGGAAGGCGTACTACGTCAGCGCGTGACAACCGACATTGCCACCAAAGGCGGTCAATTCGACGTGATGACCATTGGCATGTACGAAACCCCCATCTGGGGCAAAAAGGGCTGGCTGACCGAGTTGAAGACCGATGCGGCTTATGACGTGGATGACCTGCTGCCTGCCATGCGCAATGGCTTGTCGGTAGACGGCAAATTATTTGCAGCACCTTTTTACGGCGAAAGCTCAATGCTGATGTACCGCAAAGATCTGGCGGACAAAGCCGGCATCAAGGTCAGCGACAAGCCCACCTGGACAGAAATTAAAGAACTGGCAGCCAAAATTCACGACCCAAAAAATGGCGTATATGGCATCTGCCTGCGTGGCAAACCAGGCTGGGGCGACAACATGGCGTTCTTGACCACCCTGGTGAACACCAATGGCGGTCAGTGGTTTGACATGAAATGGAAGCCCCAGCTTGAAAGCAAGCCTTGGAAGGACTCCATCACCTTCTACGTGGACCTGTTGAAAAACTACGGCCCTCCCGGTTCGTCAGCCAACAGCTTCAACGAAATTTTGGCGCTGTACAACGAAGGCAAATGTGGCATGTGGATTGACGCGACGATTGCTGCGTCCTTCATCACCGACCCCAAACAGTCCAAAGTAGCTGACAAGGTGGCTTTTGCACAAGCACCAACAGCCGTAACCCCCAAGGGGGCCAACTGGTTGTGGGCCTGGGCGCTGGCGATTCCCGCTGGCTCAAAAAAGGTCGACGCAGCCACCAAGTTTGTGACCTGGGCCACCAGCAAGGAATATATCAACCTGATCGGCAAGGAAGTGGGCTGGGGCAACATTCCAACCGGCACTCGTAAGAGCACTTACACCAATGCTGAATTTTTGAAAGTGGCCAAGTTTGCCACCGCCGAAAAGGCCGCCATTGACAGCGCCAACCCAGCGGACAGCACCCTGCCGAAGTCACCGTATGTGGGCGTGCAGTTTGCCGCTATCCCGGAGTTCCAGGCCATTGGCACAACGGTGGGGCAGCAGATGAGCGCAGCCTTGGCTGGTAAATCAACCATTGACGCAGCTTTGAAAGCATCGCAAGTGGCTGCTGAGCGCGAGATGAAAAAGGCTGGCTACTACAAGTAAGGTCAGGCAACAAGTGAGCAGGTGCGATTTACCACATTGAGTCGAACCCATGCTTACTGGCGCGCGGGGTTTCCTGCGCGCCCTCTTTTAAGAGGCTAATGCAATGAATCGTTTTCTTCCCCGCGTCCTGATGGCCCCCGCCGTGATCACCTTGTTTTTGTGGATGATCGTACCGCTGGTGATGACGCTGTATTTCTCTGTGATTCGCTACAACCTGCTGCAGCCTGACCAAGCCGGGTTTATCGGGCTGGAGAACTTTGAATATTTTGTGACCGACCCGTCGTTCGGTACAGCGGTGATGAACACCCTGCTCCTGTTGGGTAGCGTGATTTTGATCACTGTGATTGGTGGCATTTTGTTGGCCCTGCTGATTGACGAGCCCTTCCCAGGTCGTGGTCTGGTGCGCATTTTGCTGATTTCGCCCTTCTTTGTGATGCCCACCGTGAATGCTCTGCTGTGGAAGCACATGATGATGAACCCCATCTATGGCGTGCTGGCCCAAGTCTGGATTTTCTTTGGTGCAACTCCCGTGGACTGGTTGACTGATTGGCCACTTTGGAGCGTGATTTTGATCGTTTCATGGCAATGGCTGCCCTTTGCGACGCTGATTTTCATCACTTCGCTGCAAAGCATGAACCGCGAACAGTTAGAGGCGTCGCGCATGGACGGTGCCAATTACCTCCAGCAACTGCGCTACCTGTACATCCCGCATCTGGGCCGCTCTGTGGCGGTGGTGGTGATGATTGAGATGATTTTCCTACTGAGTGTATTTGCAGAAATCTACACCACCACCAGCGGTGGGCCGGGTGACGCCAGTACCAATGTGGCCTTCCTGATTTTCAAACAGGCTCTGTTGAACTTTGATGCCGGTGTGGCATCGGCGGGTGCACTGTTTGCAGTGGTGCTGGCCAACATTGCGGCCGTGTTCCTGATCCGCATGGTTGGCAAGAACCTCGACAAATAAGAACCAACAGCAACAAATATTCAGACAGGCCTCGAGCAAACCCATGACCGCCCTTCAAACCAACATGCTGATCCATTGGCTGCGCACCTTTGCGGCCTGGATCGTCACCCTGCTGCTGTTCTTTCCACTGGGGTGGTTGATCCTGACGGCTTTTAAAACCGAGCTTCAAGCCATCTCGGTACCGCCGTTGGTGTTCTTCACACCCACGTTTGAAAACTTTCTGATCGTGGAGGAGCGCAGCGACTATCTGCTGTATGCCAAGAACTCGCTGATCACCAGCGTAGCGTCCACCCTGCTAGGTCTGGCACTGGCCTTCCCAGCCGCGTACTCGATGGCATTCTTCAAGAGCAAACACACCAAAGACATTTTGATGTGGATGCTGTCCACCAAGATGATGCCCGCCGTCGGCGCGCTGGTGCCCATCTACGTGCTTGCGCAGTTCTCTGGCCTGCTGGACACCCGCACCGGGTTGGTCATTGTGTTTACCTTGAGCAACTTGCCCATCATGGTGTGGATGCTGTACTCGCACTTGAAAGACATCCCTAGCGACATTCTGGAAGCGGCCCGCATGGATGGGGCCACGCTGTGGCAAGAGTTTCGCCAGGTGTTGTTACCTTTGACCATGGGTGGCCTGGCCTCTACCGGATTGTTGTGCTTGGTGCTGAGCTGGAACGAAGCCTTCTGGTCACTCAACTTGAGTGCGGCCAAGGCCGGCACGCTGGCAACGCTGATTGCGTCGTACTCCAGCCCTGAAGGCCTGTTCTGGGCCAAGCTATCAGCAGCCTCCTTTATGGCTATCGCGCCCATCGTGGTGTTTGGCTGGTTCAGCCAGAAGCAACTGGTGCAAGGGCTGACGTTTGGCGCTGTCAAGTGACAAATCCAAGCCTCATACAAGACCTCAAGCACTGCCCCATTCAAAGCCCATAAAACCAAATCGACCGGAGACTTAACCATGGCCTACCTCGCCCTCAAACGTGTTGAAAAATTATTTGGAGAACACCGCGTCATCAAAGGCATTGACCTTGAAATCAAACAGGGCGAATTTGTGGTGTTTGTTGGCCCGTCGGGCTGCGGCAAATCGACCCTGCTGCGCCTGATTGCGGGGCTGGAAAATATTGACACGGGTTCGTTGCATCTGGACGGTCGTGACATCACCAACCTGCCCTCCAGCAAGCGCGACCTGGCCATGGTGTTCCAGAGCTATGCGTTGTATCCGCACATGAGTGTGTTTGAGAACATGAGTTTTGCACTGAAACTGGCCAAAGCTGACCCGGCAGTCATTCAAGAAAAAGTGGCTCGTGCGGCGAAAATTTTGAACCTCACAGACTACCTGGAGCGCACGCCCAAAGAGCTCTCCGGTGGGCAGCGCCAGCGTGTCGCGATTGGCCGTGCCATCGTGCGGGCACCCAAGGTGTTTTTGTTTGATGAGCCGTTGTCCAACCTGGATGCCGCCCTGCGTGGCCAAACCCGCATCGAGATTGCCAAACTGCACCGTGACCTGGGTGCCACCACGATCTATGTCACCCACGATCAGGTGGAGGCCATGACGCTGGCCGACCGCGTGGTGGTGTTGCGCGACGGGCAGATCGAACAGGTTGGCACGCCGCTGGAGCTGTATGACCGTCCGGCCAACCAGTTCGTCGCCCAATTCATTGGCACGCCGCAAATGAACGTGGTAGCAGCTGCTGATTTACCAACTCATGGCGATGCCGACGGCATCAATGTGCCCACAGGTGGTTTCGTTGGCTTGCGCCCTGAAAACGTCTCGCTTCGCCCGGTGGCCGACAACATGATGACGGGCACCGTAGAGCTGGTGGAGGCGCTGGGGGCCGAAACCCTGATTTACGTCAGCACCTCAAAAGGCGCGCAGCTTGTCTCGCGGCAAAACGAGCGTACGTCCCTCAAAGTAGGTGACCGCGTTGGCGTGGAAATTGACGCCGATGCTGCCCATTTGTTCGATGCGCAAGGCCGCATCACGCGCACGGGCCACACCCGTGAAGCCCTGGCGCATTAAAGGCCAAATTTTTTGACCCACTCATGACTGACTCCGACAACGCACCTTCCCTTGCTGCAACCACAGCGCCGCCTTTCACCATGCTCCATTTGGGGCTGGGTTCCTTTCACCGTGCCCATCAAGCGGTGTACCTACATCAGTTACAGCAATCTGGCGATCATCGCTGGACGCTGGCGGGCGGTAACATTCGTGCAGACATGGCGGAAACCATTGCGGCCCTGATTGACCAGCAGGGCGAGTACACGCTGGAGACTGTGACCCCACAGGGCGAGCGCACCTACACGCGCATCACATCCATCCAAACGGTCGTGCCGTTTGATGCCGCCTTGAGTGGGCTGATTGCCATCGGCGAAAACGCCCTTACCCGCATCATTTCGTTCACCGTCACCGAGGCAGGCTACTACCTGGACGCACAGAACCGGCTTGACCTGAGCTTTGCCGACTTGACCTCTGACCTTGACGCTGCCCGCCAGGGCAAGCCTGGCAGCACCATCTACGGTGCGCTCACCGCTATCCTGCGCGCCCGCATGGCGCAAAGCTCAGGCACAGTCACGCTGCTGAACTGTGACAACCTGCGTCACAACGGTGACCGCTCTCGCGGTGGCCTGCTGGAGTTCATTGAGCTGATTGGCGACAGCGCCTTGCTGGCCTGGGTTCGAACCCACACCACCAGCCCGAACGCCATGGTGGACCGCATCACACCTCGCCCAACGGTAGACGTTGCCCTGCGCGTCAAAGCGGCAACCGGCATGACTGACCCTGCCGCGCTCATGGGCGAGAGCTTTATCCAGTGGGTGATTGAAGACAACTTCATTGCAGGGCGGCCAGCCTGGGAGACAGTAGGCGTCGAAATGGTGGCCTCGGTGCAAGCCTTTGAAGAAGCAAAAATACGCTTGCTCAACGCCACCCACAGTTGCATTGCATGGGCCGGTACTTTGGTGGGCTACACCTATATCCACGAAGGTACACAAGACGCCGTCATCCGCAGGTTTGCGTTTGACTACGTGACCGATGACGTAATTCCAGTGCTAGACACAACGCAGAAGCCCAGCCCCATTAACCTGACTCAATACCGGGACGTGGTGCTGGACCGGTTTGGCAACCCAGCTATTGCAGACACCAACCAGCGTGTCGCGATGGACGGGTTCTCCAAGATTCCCGGCTTCATCGCCCCCACGATTCGGGAGCGCTTGGCACGCGGTGAATCCATCGCCAGCGTAGCCATGCTGCCCGCCTTGTTTTTGGCGTACTTGCAGCGCTGGCATGCAGGTCAGATCGCCTACACCTACCAAGACCAAGCCATGGACCCCGCCGTTGCTCACGCGATGTGTGAATCCGCTGACCCCATAACCGCCTTTTGCAGTGAAGCGGCCTTGTGGGGCGAGCTGGCAGGCAACACGCTATTGATCAACGCCATGCGCAACGCAAGCCAGCGTGTGGCACTTTTTGAGAAAAACCACCAAACATGAGCACAGCAACATCACAGCCATCCAGCGCCAACCCGCGCCTTCTAAAACGCCACGCCATCCTCACCGGTGCCGGGGGTGGCATCGGGGCCGCCGTGGCCGCCGCTTATTTGCGTGAAGGAGCCCGTTGCACCATTGTGGACATTTCCCCCACAGCCTCTGCCGATGTTCTGGCGTTGACTGCCACCTACCCAGAGCAGGTGAACTACATCGGTGCCGACGTAACGAATTCAGCCGACATCAGCCACCTGGTCGAGCAGGCCTGCGCCCACTTTGGCCCGATTCAAATATTGTTCAACAACGCCGCTATTTTTGACATGGCACCGCTGCTGGAGAGTGATGAAGCCATGTTTGACAAGATGTTTGCCGTCAACGTTAAGGGGGCTTTTTTTGTCATGCAAAAAGTGTTGGCCAATATGGTTGCCCACCAGACGAAGGGCGCCGTCATCAACATGGCCAGTCAAGCGGGCAGGCGAGGTGAAGCACTGGTGTCCCACTACTGCGCCAGCAAGGCCGCTGTGATCAGTTACACCCAAAGCGCAGCCCTGGCCATGGCACCGCACAAAATACGTGTA
>JANOLC010000534.1:0-1541 GCA_031419575.1 Burkholderiales bacterium
CAAGCTGGACATGGTGCCTACCGACGAGCGCGAAGCGCTGGACAAGGACTTTGTGAAGCGCTTCAAGATCAAAGGCCCGGTATTTGAGAATTCTGCCCTGACCCGTGAAGGTTGAGAGCAGCTGATCAAAACCATCTATAAGCATATCAAGGCGCAACAGGTGGCTGAGCAGGCACCCGTTGATATTGACCCGCGATTTGCGCCTGACGCAGGCAGCGAATTGCCTGTCTGATTTGCGACCAGGTTACCGGGAAACCTCGCCAGGTCTTGGTCGGTAGACTGCGACCTGCCCTTCAGGTCATCTGGATTGCTATAAAATAAATAGCTAACTATTGATATTTGACGGGGACTTTAGTCCGATATGACTCCTAAAACTGTGAATCAGGTGCTGCGCAATGCCCGGCGCATCGTTGTCAAAGTAGGCTCAAGTCTTGTGACTAACGAGGGGCGTGGACTGGACGAAGCGGCCATTGGCGAATGGTGTCGGCAAATGTCGGTGCTGGTGCGCGGCGACGACGATATCGCCGGACGAGAAGTCATCATGGTGTCCAGCGGCGCCATTGCCGAAGGCATGAAACGCCTGGGCTGGACCGCCCGTCCCAAGGCCATTAACGAATTGCAGGCCGCCGCTGCCGTGGGCCAAATGGGCTTGGCACAAATGTACGAAACCAAGTTGCGTGAAAACGGCCTGGGCAGCGCACAGGTGTTGCTAACCCACGCTGACTTGGCCGATCGCGAGCGTTACCTCAATGCCCGCTCCACCTTGCTGACCTTGCTCAAGCTCGGCGTACTGCCTGTGATCAATGAAAACGACACCGTGGTCAACGACGAGATCAAATTTGGTGACAACGACACATTGGGTGCGCTAGTGGCCAATCTGGTCGAGGCCGATGCCTTGATCATTCTCACCGATCAAAAAGGGCTGTACACCGCCGACCCCCGCAAAGACCCCAGCGCGCAGTTTGTATCGCAGGCTAAAGCGGGCGATTTGGCGTTGGAGGCCATGGCGGGCGGTGTGGGCTCCAGTATCGGCAGTGGCGGTATGATTACGAAAATTTTGGCGGCCAAGCGGGCAGCGGGCTCCGGGGCGTCCACCGTGATTGCCTGGGGTCGCGAGCCAGATGCTTTGTTGCGCCTGGCCAAAGGTGAGGCCATTGGCACCTTGCTGGTCGCACAAACCCAAAAGAACCAGGCGCGCAAACGCTGGATGTCCGATCACCTGCAATTGCGGGGCGCGGTGACGGTGGATGCCGGTGCGGCATCCAAACTCAAAAACTCCGGTACCAGCCTGCTACCCATCGGCATGACCGCCGTAGAGGGTGATTTTTCTCGCGGTGATGTGATTGCTGTGCGCGATGAATCTGGCCAGGAGATTGCGCGCGGTCTGGCCAACTATTCAAGCTCTGAAGCCAGGCTGCTGTGCCGTAAACCCTCAGCCGAGTTCGAGAAGTTGTTGGGTTACGCCGCCGAACCTGAAATGCTGCACCGGGACAACTTGGTGTTATCTCGCTAGCGTTTGGACAGCTGCACCGTCAATTGCG
>JANOLC010000535.1:0-17063 GCA_031419575.1 Burkholderiales bacterium
AGCAGCTGGCGAAGTTGCGCACGGTTGACGGTCAGCCGCTTGACCTCACACTCACCACCAATGGCTCCTTGCTAGCACGCAAGGCCAAAGCGCTCAAGGCGGCGGGGCTGAACCGCGTCACGGTCAGCCTGGACGGTCTGGGTGATGCCGTGTTTCGCAGCATGAACGATGTGGATTTCCCCGTGGCCGATGTGCTGCAAGGCATTGAAGCAGCGCGCGCTGCGGGCCTGGGCAGCGACGTGCCCGGTGGTGGCATCAAGGTCAACATGGTCGTCAAGCGCGGCACCAACGACCACGAGATTTTGCCTATGGCGCGCCACTTCAAGGGCAGCGGCATCGTGCTGCGCTTCATCGAGTACATGGACGTAGGGGCCACCAACGGCTGGCGCATGAACGAGGTGCTGCCCTCTGCCGAGCTGGTGCAGCGGCTGCACGCCGAACTGCCGCTGGTGCAGCTGGAGCCCAGCGCGCCCGGCGAAACAGCCGAGCGCTGGGGTTTTACCAACGCGGCGGGTGAGCACGACCTGGCCGCTGGTGAGATTGGTGTGATCAGCAGCGTCACGCAGGCCTTTTGCCACGACTGCAACCGTGCCCGTTTAAGCACCGAAGGCAAGCTCTACCTGTGCCTGTTTGCCAGCCAGGGGCACGACCTGCGCAGCCTGATCCGAGGTGGTGCCTCTGATGCCGACATGGAGTCCGCCATCGGCCACATCTGGCGCGCGCGCAGTGACCGTTATTCAGAATTGCGCAGTGCCATGCAACCAGACGTTGGCGGTGGGACGCGTCGCATCGAAATGAGTTACATCGGGGGATAACCAGAATGATTGTGTCCACAGACATCACGGGCCTGATCCTTGCAGGTGGGCGGGGTTCCCGGATGGGCGGCGTTGACAAGGGCTTGCAGGGCTTCAATGGCATCCCGCTGGCGCTGCACACGCTATTGCGGCTACAAATGCAAAGTGCCGGGCCATTGGCGCACGTGATGATCAATGCCAACCGCAACCTCGCCGCTTACGAGGCGTTTGGTGCATCCGTCTGGCCCGATGTGCTGGCCGATTTCGCCGGTCCACTGGCGGGCTTCTTAACCGGGCTGGAGCGTTGTGAAACCCCCTACCTGCTGACCGTACCGTGCGATACCCCGTTGTTCCCCCTCGATTTGGTGGACCGGTTGGCCAGCGCCATGAACGCGCACGATGCCGACATCGCCATGGTGGCCGCCCCTGAGTCCGATGGCCAGGGCAACACCAAAGTACGCGCGCAGCCCGTGTTTTGCCTGTTGCGCGTTGAGTTGCTGGAAAGCCTGGCTGAATTCACCCAATCGGGGGGCCGCAAAATTGACGCTTGGACGGCCCAGCACTCCACGGTGCTGGTGCCGTTTGATGTGGCGGGCGATGACCCACGCGCCTTTTTCAACGCCAACACGCTGGCCGAGTTGCAATCCTTAGAACAAAGCTGACAGCCGTGAAAACACTGGATCAGATTGCAGCCGAATTGCAGGGCTATGACCCGCAAGCCCTGAGCGCCAAAGCCGTCAATGAGTTTTTAAGCCGCATGGTGCAGCCAGTGGCCGACGTGGAACAGGTCGAGATGATGGCCGCATTGGGCCGCGTGCTGGCGCGGGATGTGGTGTCCCCCGTCAACGTGCCGCCACACGACAACTCCGCTATGGACGGTTTTGCCTTTGCGGGCGAGCAGCTCAGCCCCCAGTCGCCACTCACCCTCAAAGTGATCGGCACCGCCCTGGCGGGCGCTGCATGGCGCGGCCACGTAGGGCTGGGCGAGTGCGTGAAGATCATGACCGGAGCCGTCATGCCCGCCGGTCTGGACACCGTGCTGCCCCAGGAGTTTGTACAACCCCATGCTGATGCCGATGACACGGTCATCACCGTCCCACCGGCTCTGCTGCAACGCGGTGACAACCGCCGCCATCGGGGTGAAGACATCACGCTGGGCCAGGCTGCGCTGCGAAAAGGAGAGCGCATAACGCCCGCTGCACTGGGACTAGCGGCCAGTTTGGGCATCAAAACCCTGTCTGTGGTGCGTCAACTCAAGGTGGCCTACTTCTCCACGGGCGACGAAATCCTGAGCCTGGGCGAGCCGCCACGTGAAGGGGCTGTCTACGACAGCAACCGCTACACCGTCTATGGCCTGCTCACGCGATTGGGTATTGAGATGATCGACATGGGCGTGGTGCGCGACGAGCCCATCGCGCTGGAAACCGCCTTCGTCCAAGCCGCTGCGGTGGCCGACGCCATCATCACCAGTGGTGGCGTCAGCGTGGGGGAAGCTGACCACACCAAGGCCATGATGCGGCGGCTGGCGGGTGAGTCCGACAGCGCCGGCGGCGTGGCGTTTTGGCGCATCGCCATGCGACCCGGCCGACCGATGGCGGTAGGGCGCATTCCACGTCAACTTGATAAGTCAAGCACAGAAATAGCCTCAAGTCCCCGTCAAAACTCAATAGTTAGCTATGAAAATAATAGTGGCTCTCAAGCCACTATGTTGTTTGGCTTGCCCGGAAACCCGGTGGCGGTGATGGTGACTTTTCTGGCTTTTGTTCGTCCGGCCCTGCTGAAGATGATGGGCAGCACAGAGATGCCCCCACCCTACCTGCGGGCCCAAAGCATGGACGCTATTCGCAAGAAACCAGGCCGAACGGAATACCAGCGCGGCGTGGTCAGCACGGCCACGGACGGCAGCTTGCAAGTGCAAATCACCGGCAACCAGGGCTCAGGTGTGCTGAGTTCCATGACCCAGGCCAATGGCCTGATCGTGCTGCACCACGACCAAGGCAATGTGACCGTTGGGCAAACCGTGGATGTGATGATGTTTGACGGGATGATTTAGAGACTTGCTGGTAGCACCTGCCCCTGCGGCACATCTACCAGCGTGGCTTCTTTCTTGGCACCCGGCGCGTGTTTGCGGGCCAGCAGGGTGTACATGGTAGGCACCACAAAAATCGTCAACAAGGTGCCCAAGCTCATGCCGCCCACAATAACCCAGCCGATTTGGCGACGGCTCTCGGCACCGGCGCCCGTGGCCAGCGCCAAAGGCACAGCACCCAGCACCATGGCGCCTGTCGTCATCATGATGGGGCGCAGCCGCTGGGTGGCCGATTTCTTGACGGCTTCCAGCGTGTCCAGCCCCTGCTCACGCAGTTGATTGGCAAATTCAACAATCAAAATACCGTGCTTGGTGATCAGGCCCACCAGCGTGATCAGGCCAATCTGACTGAACACATTCAGCGTTCCCCCAGACCACTGCAAGGCCAGCAAGGCGCCAGCCATGGACAAGGGCACGCTGAGCAGAATCACAAATGGGTCGACAAAGCTCTCAAACTGCGCGGCCAGCACCAAGAAGATGAACAGCAAAGCCAGCGCAAACACCAACGTGAGGGAGTCGGATGATTTGCGGAATTCGCGACTGGTGCCGTTCAGGTCGGTGGCGTAGCCGGGTTTGAGCACTTTGCGGGCCGTCACATCCATGAAGTCCAGGGCTTCACCCAACGAGTAATTGGCCGACAAGTTGGACGTGATGGTGGCGGACCGGCGCTGCCCAAAGTGGTTGAGCTCACGCGGAACCACAATTTCGCGAATTTTGACCAGCGCGGACAGAGGGATCATGGTGTCGCCCTTGCCGCGCACAAAAATCTTCTCGATGTCCTCGGGCGTGCTGCGGCTGGTGGGGTTGGTCTGCACAATCACGTCGTACTGCTCGCCTTCGCGCTTGTAGCGGGTAACTTTGCGCCCGCCCAGCATGGTCTCCACAGCCCGGGCAATCAAGTCAACCCCCACGCCCATGTCGGCCGCGCGCTCACGGTCGACTTCCAGCTTGATCTCGGGCTTGTTAAGTCGCAGATCAGTATCCACCTGAACAAAGCCAGGGTTCTTGGCCAGTTCATCCTGAAAGGTCCGTACCGTTTGCGCCAGGTTTTGGTAACTGTCAGACGTGATGATCACGTAGTTGATGGGACGCTGCGTGAAACCCTGTCCCAATGACGGCGGCGTGATAGGAAAGGCCGTCACACCCGACAGACCCGACACCCGGGGTGTCATTTCACGGGCCATCTCCAGTGTGGTCCGCGTGCGCTCTTCCCACGGTTTAGCCCTGAAAAAGATGTTGCCCTGCGCCACAGTCGGGTTACCAATGGTGGCAAAAATACGGTCGAACTCGGGGTAATTTTGCCCAATGCGCTCAATGGCTTGCGCGTAACGGTTGGTGTACTCCAGCGTGGCACCATCCGGGCCATTCACCTGCGCCAACACTACACCCCGGTCTTCAATGGGGGCAAGTTCGCGTTTGATATCGCCCAGCACCACCCAGGACACCACGGCGCTGCTCAGCATGACCAGCACCACCAGCCAGCGATGCTTAAGGGTCCAGGTCAGCAGGCGGCCGTAGCCACGCGTCATGCCCTGCAATACTCGCTCCATGCCGCGGTCAAACCAAGACGGGTTGGGATTGTGCTTGAGCAGCAGTGACGACATCATGGGCGAGAGCGTCAGCGCTACCAAGCCAGACACCACTACGGCACCTGCCAATGCCAGCGCAAATTCAGTGAACAGGCGCCCAGTGCGCCCTGGCGCAAAGGCCAATGGCGCGTACACCGCCACCAGCGTCATGGTCATGGCCACAATGGCAAACCCGACCTCACGCGCACCTTTGATCGCCGCCTGAAACGGGGCCATACCCTCTTCAATATGGCGGTAGATGTTCTCCAGCATCACGATGGCATCGTCCACCACCAGACCAATGGCCAGCACTAAAGCCAGCAAGGTCAGCGTGTTGATACTGAAGCCGGCCATCGCCATCAGCGCAAAGGCACCAATCAGCGCCACGGGAATCGTGAGCAGCGGGATCAGTGAAGCGCGCAAGGTGCGCAAGAAAACAAAAATCACCAGCGCCACCAGTACCGAAGCTTCAACAATGGTCTGAAACACCGCCTTGATGGAGCGGTCAATGAACACCGAGTTGTCATTGGCAACCTCCACCGTCACGCCGGGCGGCAAGTCGCGCTGCACTTTCACCATGAGCTGGCGCACACCGGCTGACAAATCCAGCGGGTTGGCGGTGGCTTGGCGGATCACGCCCAAGCCCACTGAGTCACGTCCATTCAAACGAACGCTGGATCGCTCGTCCACCGGGCCCTGCTGCACCCGCGCCACATCGGCAATGCGCACAGGCAAACCATTCACCGTGCGAATGACCACCTGCGCAAACTCTTGCGGGCGCTGTAAATCAGTGGCCGCTGTCACGTTGAACTCGCGTTGCGCGCTCTCAATCCGGCCTGCGGGCACTTCCAGGTTGGAACGGCGCAGGGCATCTTCCACGTCTTGAATCGTCAAGCGGTAGGCAGCCAGTTTGTCGGGGTCTACCCAAATGCGCATGGAGAATTTACGCTCGCCAAAAATAGTCACATCGGCTGCCCCGGGCGCCGTTTGCAGCACTGGTTTGACCAGCGTGTTGGCCATCTCGGACAACTGCAGGGCGTTATGGGTGTCGGAACTCAGGGCCAAAAAGATCACAGGAAAGGAGTCAGCCTCTACCTTGGCGATGACTGGCTCATCAATACCCTGTGGCAAGCGCTGGCGCACCCGGGTGACCTTGTCGCGCACGTCGGCAGCCGCGGAGTCCGCATCGCGCGATAACGCAAATCGCACTGAAATCTGGCTACGCTCCTGGCGGCTGGTGGACGTGATGACGTCCACGCCCTCAATACCGGCCAGGGAATCTTCAAGAACCTTGGTGACCTGCCCTTCAATCACCTCGCTGGATGCCCCCGTAAACGTGGTGGTGACTGACACCACGGGTTCGTCAATTTTGGGGTACTCCCGCACATTCAGGCGGTTGAAAGACACCGCGCCAATCAGCACGATCAGCAGCGACAGCACGGTGGCAAATACCGGGCGGCGAATGGATGTTTCAGCCAATTGCATGAAGTTCTCCGGTGCAGATTAGCGGCTGGCTGCGGAAGCGGGTACGGCGGGCGCAGACGCAGCCCCTTGGGGCGGACGGCCCAGCTCCACAATGCGCAACGGCGTGCCGTCACGTTGCAAGCGCTGCTGCCCCGCCATCACGATGGATTGGCCTTCGGTCAAACCTTCCGTCACCTCCACCTTGCCCGCACGCCGGGTGCCGAGCTTGACCTCCTGGCGCATGGACACAAATTTGGTGTCAGGCGGCAGTGGCCCTTTGGCAGCCGCAGGCACGTCTTCGGGGGCCACCACTTTGATGACAAATTGCCGGCCACCCTGGGGAACAATGGCTTCTTCAGGCACCACCAGCGCCGCTTCATTGATGCCAAACACAGTGGTGACGCGGGCGAACATGCCAGGGCGCAAAGGCGCAGGGTTACCGCCACCACCCGCCACAGGACGGGTACCCGCAAGGGCACCCGAGGCACTGGCGGCAGCAGTCACCATTTCAGTCGGGCAGCCATTGGCATCCTGTGACGCTTCAGCGGTGGCAGGAGCGGAGGTTGCTCTCGCGCCTGCGGGCCGCGCAGGCGATGCTGGGCGTGCCGCCGGCTTGGCAGGTGCCGCAGAAGCGGGCGCGGCTCCAGGCTTGTTGGCACCCCCTGGAGCTGCATTGGCGTTAGGTCCAGCCCCTTCCGCGCCGGGCCTGCGGCCCGCAGCGACTGGTTCGCCGGTGGTGTTGGCCAACACAGCCCGCACACCCAGCGAGCGCCCATTGGCATCGAGCAGCGGGTCAATTGCTTCTACGCGGGCTTTGAATGCCCGGCCCGGAAACGCGTCCAGCGCCAGTTCAACCGTTTGTTGAGCCTTCAGCTTGCCCTGAAAACGCTCGGGCAACCGGAAATCCACAAACATGCTGCTGGTGTCCTCGATGTTTACCAGGTCCGCCCCGTCCTTCACATAATCGCCGTTGTTGACCACGCGAATACCCACCGTGCCATCAAACGGCGCAAGGATGGCCATGCGGGACCAGCGTGCGCATGACAGCGCCAATTGGGCTTCAACCACTTGCAGGCTGGCTGCGCTCTCATCCAGCACACGCTGAGCTACGAAGTTTTGCGCGACGAGCTCCTGGTTGCGCTTGAAATTAGCCTTGGCGATGGACACCTGCGCTTGCGCCTGCCGAATCTCGGCGCGCTGCAGCACATCATCAAGTTGCACCAGCATTTGCCCTTTGCGCACCCGCCCCCCGTCGGTAAAACCCAGTTGCTTGACGCGGCCTGCCACCTCGGGGCGCATCATCACGCTTTGCCGTGAACGCAAGCTGCCTACCGACTGCGCATCATCGCGAAGCGACATTTTTTCAACTTTGGTGACTTCAACGCCCGCCGCACGGGGCGCGGATGATGCTGCCGCTGGCGCACCCGCGGTACCACTGGTACTGGCCCCGGTGGCGTTGCCTGTCATCTCCTGCGGGCCATTAGGTTTGGATTGGTACCACCACGCCGCACCCGATGCAGATGCAATGCCAACGATGGCAACAACGCCATAAATTATTTTGGATGCCATGGATGTTCTTTTTTTCAAAAAAATTGACTGCCCGCAATGTAGCAGTCCATCTGATTTTTTTGGATGGTCACCGCAACGCCCCCACTCGTTTAGCCGGCTTTCAAAGCCATCATGAAGGGTTAACCCTTCATTTCAACATCATCTTTACCTGCTCTTTACCGACGACCCAAGGCGCGATCCACGCCTCGATTGGCCAGACCATCAGCCCGTTCATTGCCTGGGTCGCCAGCGTGACCCTTAACCCAGCGCCAGTCAATTTTGTGTTTGGACCCGGCAACCACTGAATCCAGCTTTTGCCACAGGTCCACATTCTTGACCGGTTGCTTGGCCGCCGTACGCCAGCCGCGGGCCTTCCAGCCGTGTATCCACTCGGTGATGCCTTTGAGCACATATTCGCTGTCCAGGTGCAGGGTTACCAGAGAAGGCTGGGGCACCGCGCTCAGGGCCTCAATCACAGCAGTCATCTCCATGCGGTTATTGGTAGTGCCCAACTCACCGCCAAACAGCTCTTTTTCAACGCCGCCTTCAATTAACAGTGCACCCCAGCCACCAGGGCCTGGGTTGCCCTTGCAGGCCCCGTCGGTGTAAATCACGATAGGGGTCATAACGGTTTGATTCACAGAATGGCTTCTTTCAAAAGTAAGTTCAGAGATTCGCTAATTTTTATGCGTGGTCTGGTTGGCAGCGGTGACAGGTGAGACGACCCGGTTCACGACAGGCTTCCAGGGTGGGCCTTGCAAGCGCAGGCCCCGCACCCGTTTGACAGCCACCAGAAAATACACCGAACCAAAGATGGGCCACCAGCGCGCGCCCACGGCATCCATCCAGTCAAATCGGTTCAGCCATTTTTCAGTGCGTACCGCTGGTCGATAGGCCCCAAAACGGACGGTTTCGACCTCAAAGCTGAGCAGCCTCAACCAATCGCGCAATCGCCAGTAACCAATGAAATCACCCGCTTCTGGCAGGTACATCTCGCCCATGCCAAAGCGGCGATACAGGTGCGTGCGGCGCTTGCGCAGGCCCCACAGGCTGACAGGGTTCAGGCCGCAAATCACCACACGGCCTTCGGGCACCAGA
This sequence comes from Burkholderiales bacterium, assembly GCA_031419575.1. Taxonomy (GTDB): domain Bacteria; phylum Pseudomonadota; class Gammaproteobacteria; order Burkholderiales; family Burkholderiaceae_C; genus JANYCG01. Next base: position 8,562 of record JANOLC010000535.1, read on the forward strand.
ACGCGCTCGACCTCACGCAAGGTGGTGTGTGGGTCGGCATTGAATTCAAGCGCATGGGGCGATACCACCAAATCCAGACTGTTCGCAGCAAATGGCAACGCCGAAAAATCCGTCACCAAGGCCAGTCGCTGTGCCGGGTGCGCAGCAATTGATGTAGTGGCTACAGGCGCAATCGTGGTGCGGGCTGTGTGCTCAGACAAGGCCAGCCAGCGGTGTGGCATGCGGTTGGCGCTCAGGGTGTCCAAGTCAGGCAGGCCTAACTGCAAGGCGTGGTAGCCAAACACGTCAGCCACAGCAGCTTCAAATTGTGTTTTCTCCCACGCCAGCATGTAGCGCCCTGGGGGTGTTTGTAACCAGTCTGACAAACCTATAATTTGGTGCATGATGAGCTTGCGACAGATTCTAATCACCGCCCGCTGGTTAGCGTCGGCTTTGCTGGCCACGCTGTGGCTGGGCGGCTGCGCAACCACCGGCGCGCCCACAGCCTTGGACCATAGCGGCAGTACCAATTCAACCAGCGCGTCAGCCCGAGCGGGAGTCGCCAAAGGTGGCACGGGCGCCAATGTCGTCAGTCTTGATGGCGGCCTCAGGCGCCTACCTGATGTGCCTCATATGTTGGGCGGGCCCATGTCGTCCCTCCCGTCGGCGCAAGCCTCTGGGCAACGGGTGGTGCAGTTGTTACCCCCCGCTGACTTGTGGGAGCGTATTCGCCGCGGCTACGCCATGCCCGACCTGCAAAGCGACTTGGTGCATGACCGTGAGCAATGGTATGCCACGCGGCCTGACTACATCTTGCGCATGACCGAGCGCTCGCGCAAATATCTGTTTCATATTGTCGAAGAGCTGGAGCGGCGCAACATGCCCTCAGAGTTGGCCTTGCTGCCGTTTATTGAGAGCGCCTTCAATCCGCAAGCCGTGTCCAGTGCCAAAGCGGCCGGCATGTGGCAATTTATGCCAGCCACTGGCAAGCATTTCGAGCTGAAGCAAAACGCGTTTCGCGATGACCGGCGGGACGTGCTGGCCTCCACCCGCGCCGCCTTGGACTACCTGCAGAAGCTGCATGGCATGTTTGGCGACTGGCATTTGGCGTTGGCGGCTTACAACTGGGGTGAAGGCAGCGTGGCGCGCGCCATTACCAAGAACAAAAAGGCAGGCTTGGGCATCAGCTACACCGACCTCAACATGCCCATGGAAACCCGTTTTTATGTGCCCAAGTTGCAGGCCGTGAAAAACATCATCGCCACGCCGGAACCCTTCAGTGCCAAGCTGCCACTGATTGAAAACCACCCGTTTTTCCAGAGCGTCACCATTGTGCGTGACATTGATGTCGCGCTGGCGGCCAAACTGGCAGAGGTGTCGCTGGATGATTTCAAGGCGTTGAACCCATCTGCCACCCGCCCGGTGATTTTGGCGGCCGGTACACCCCAAATTTTGTTGCCATGGGACCAAGCAGTAGTATTTCAAAGCAATCTGGAGGCCTACAGCGGTGGTCGTCTGGCCAGTTGGACGGTGTGGGTGGCGCCGACGACCTTGAAAACGGCTGACGCAGCCCGCCAGGTCGGCATGAACGAAAGCGACATGCGCAGCCTGAACAACATTCCGCCCAGAGTGATGATCAAAGCAGGTTCCACCCTGCTGGTGCCACGCGGTAATCGCATTGACCATGATGTGACACTGCACGTGGCTGACAACGGCCAGATTGACCTGACCCCTGAAATGCTGGCCCGACGCACGGTGGTCAAAGCGGGCAAAAATGAGTCGGTGGCCAGTGTGGCCAAGCGCTACAACCTGACCGCGCTGAGCATTGCGGAATGGAACAAAGTAGCGGCCACAGCAGTCTTCAAGCCCGGTCAGCAAGTGGTGTTGTTCTTACCCTCACGGGGCCGTGCCATCGCCAATGCTGCCGTACGCTCAGGGTTGAAGCAAGCCAAGCGCACAGCCGATGCCACGCGCAAAACAGGACGTGCCACCAAAGTGGCTAAGCGCTGAATTTGGCTTTGGCCCGGCGCGCGAATTCATTGGTGAAGGTTCGAGCGAGGGCGATTTTGTCGGCAACCACAGTGGGCTCAAACCGGGCGATGATTCTCAGCGCTGTTTTAGCGCCCTCTTCCGGGAACATTCCGTCGAGCGCAATAGCTTCGTGCACTTTGTTGAACGAGGCCAGATACAAGGCACGGTCATTCAGCAGGTACGAGTCAGGCACCGCTTTGATGATGTCGCCCGGCCCGGCAGTTTGCAACCATTTCAGTGCGCGAACAATGCCGTTGGCCAAGGCTTGTGCCGTCTTGGGGTTGGCCCTTAAAAAGTCAACCGAAGCCAGCAAGCAGGCTGCGGGCATGGGGCCGCCAAACACATCCATAGAGCCTTTGAGCGTGCGGGTGTCCAGCACAATCCGCACCTCGCCTTTTTGCTCCAGCATGGTCATGACCGGGTCTACGTTGCAAAGGGCGTCAATATGTCCCGCACGCACGGCGCTCAAAGCCTCAGCCCCGGCCCCAACACCCACATAGGTCACGTTCTCAGCCTTGAGGCCTGCGCGTGACAACGCCAAGTTGGCCATCATGTTGGTGGAGGTACCCGGCGCCGAGATCCCAATTTTTTTACCCCTCAGATCACCAATGCCCTTGTAGCCCGGCAGGGTCTTGGTCGACACGCCCAAGGCAATTTGCGGGGCACGGCCCATCAACACAAAGGCTTGGTAAAACTGGTTTTTGGCTTGCAGGCTGATGGTGTGTTCAAACGCGGCACTTATTACATCGGCCTGTCCGGTCAAACCAGCCTGCACCGAGTTGGCACCACCCACAAAGTCGTTGATCTCTATCTGCAGGCCTTCAGCCTCAAAAAAACCCAACTGATCCGCAATGGTCAGCGGCAAGTAGTAGATGGTCGCCTTGCCGCCAACCGCAATCGTAATTTTTGACTTCTCGGGTTTGGTTTGCGCCAGCACAGCAGGTACCGCCAACGCGACAGCACTGCACAAGGCCAGAGAGGTGAAGTGGCGGCGACCAAGCAGCCCGTCGGGCGGGTGCTGGTGGGCCAACGGCTGGGGCATTGAAACTCCTTTAAATTCATTGTTGGTATGACTCAAGGCTACCAAGTCCTGGGTAAACCAGCATGGGGAACATCCCGCGCGGGTTTGTACTGATGCGCTGAGCCGAGGTGACTCTTTCATGCCCCCTGGGCTTGCCAATTCAGCGCCGGTCCACCAAAGCGTGGGCAATGGTGCCCAGGTCAACGTATTCCAACTCGCTGCCCACAGGTACACCGCGTGCGAGCCGGGTGATTTGCAAACCGCGATTTTTGAGCGCCTCTGAGATCACGTGCGCCGTGGCCTCGCCTTCAGCAGTGAAATTGGTGGCCAAAATGACCTCTTGCACCGTGCCGTCTGCCGCTCGGTCAAACAGTTTTTTCAGGCCAATGTCTTTGGGGCCAATGCCATCCAAGGGGCTTAAACGACCCATCAGCACAAAGTACAAGCCTTTGAACGCGCCTGTGCGCTCCACGGCCGACTGGTCCGCCGGGGTTTCGACCACGCACAGCTTGGACGGGTCGCGCCGCGTATCCAGGCAGGTACTGCAAATGGCAGCCTCGGTGAAGGTGTGGCACAGCTCGCAATGACGCACCGAGCTGACGGCCCGATCCAGCGCATCGGATAAAGCTTGCGCCCCGGCCCTGTCGTGCTGAAGCAGGTGAAAAGCCATGCGTGATGCCGACTTTACCCCCACCCCTGGCAGGCGTTTGAGCGCCTGAATCAGGACTTCAAGCGAATTAGTGTCAGCCATGCAGGGGCCGTCAAACCCGCATTAAAAGGGGAACTTCATGCCACCGGGCAGGCCCGGCATCCCCGCCGTCAACTTGCCCATTTTTTCCTGCGAGGTGTCTTCGGCCTTGCGCACAGCGGCGTTGAAGGCGGCGGCAACCAAGTCTTCGAGCATGTCTTTGTCGTCCGTCAGCAGGCTGGGGTCGATGGTGACGCGGCGCACATCGTGTTTGCAGGTCATGGTGACTTTGACAAGGCCCGCGCCGGACTCGCCGGTGACCTCGACATTGCCCAGCTCGTCTTGCGCCTTTTTCATGTTGTCCTGCATGGCCTGGGCTTGCTTCATCAGGCCGGCGAGTTGTCCTTTGTTGAACATAAGTTTCCTTGAATTTGTGAGTGAAATAGGATGGTGATCAGGGTTACGACTTAGATTTTCAAAATCTAATCAGATTGGTTTGATGCTGCCTGGAACGATTTTCGCCCCAAAGTCACGCATCATGCTTTGCACGAACGGGTCTTCAAAAATGATTTTTTCGGCGGCCAACTGTCGCTCAGCACTGGCTGCGCTGTTGCGTCGGGCCGGGCTGTCGGTCACCCGACCCACTTCAACCACCAACTGAACGGTGTGCCCTGCCGCCTGCAAAGCCCCTTGCAAGCGCTCGCGGCTGCCGGACTGGTTTAAAGACTCGCGCTCCACGCGCAAAATCCACTGATCGGTATCGCGTGCCACCAATTGCGACTGCAAAGCCAGCTCTCGTACCAGGGCGGTGATGGCCTCGCTGCCAATCAGCCCCTGCACGGTGGGGTGCCAAAAATCGCCTTCTTCGGTACGAACCAGCGCAGCATCCGCCGCTTGTCCAGCCACACGTTCAGCCCGCGAGTCGGCTTGAACGCGCACGGGAATAGCTACAAGTTTTGTAGCGAACTTATCAGCATTGGCGAGGACTTTTGGCCTTATTTGTTCTGAACTTGGCGTTACAGGATGGGAGACGGGTTTATCCACCACATGCAGCATTTGACCGGCGCGAGGCGTGGCAGGCGCAGGCGCAGGCGCAGGGTCACCCGGCACGAGCGCGGTGACCCAATCTGGCGGGGACTCAGGAGGCGATTCCGCCTTGGGAGGTGTCAACGGCTCCACGCGCTTCGGGGGCGGCACCGGGGTGGCGGGCACTTCACCGACTGCCTGGACTGCCATCTCAGCGTGATTCAGAGTTTTTTTTTCCTGCGATGGCGAATTCGCCAAACCCAGCTTGTTGCTTTGGGGCTTGAAGGCCAACAAACGCAGCAGCACCATCGTCAGCGCGGCGTATTCGTCAGGGGCCAGTCCCAACTCGCCTCGCCCGTGCAGGCACAGGCTATAAAGCAACTGGGTCTCATCGGGTGGCATCAATGCGGCCAGGCGCGCGGTCTCGGCGGCTTCGGGGTCGCCCTCATCGTCCAGCGTAGGCACGGCTTGCAACACGGCCATGCGTTGCAAGACTGAACTCATTTCTTCCAGCGTCGACGCCGCGCTAAGCCCGTTCAAACGCAGCGTCTCCGAAGTTTCCACGACCAACTTGCCGTTGCCCTGGGCCAGCGCATCAATCAACCGGAACACATAGCTGCGATCCACACTGCCCAGCATCTGGCGCACGGTGGCTTCTTCCAGCTGGCCGTTGCCAAAGGCGATGGCCTGGTCGGTGAGCGACAGCGCATCCCGCATGGACCCACGCGCCGCACGCGCCAGCAAACGCAGGGCCTGCACCTCAGCCGCCACGCCCTCCACTTGAAGAACGTGCACCAAGTGCTCGCGGATGGTCTCGGGGGCCATCGGACGTAAGTTGAACTGCAGACAGCGTGACAGTACGGTAACCGGCACCTTTTGCGGGTCAGTGGTGGCCAGCACAAACTTCAAATACTCGGGGGGCTCTTCCAGCGTTTTCAACATGGCGTTAAAAGCCGTGTTGGTGAGCATGTGGACCTCGTCAATCATGAAGACCTTGAATCGGCCTTGCACCGGCTTGTAAACCGCCTGCTCCAGCAGGGCCTGCACCTCGTCCACGCCCCGGTTGGACGCGGCATCCAGCTCGGTGTAATCGACAAACCGGCCGCTATCAATGTCAGTGCAAGCCTGGCAGACGCCACAAGGACTGGCGGTGATTCCGCCTTGCCCATCCACACCCTGGCAGTTCAGCGACTTGGCCAAAATGCGCGACACCGTGGTCTTGCCCACGCCGCGTGTGCCGGTGAACAGATAAGCGTGGTGCAGTCGCTTGGACTCCAGCGCGTTGGTCAGCGCCCGAACCACGTGTTCCTGCCCCACCATTTCAGGGAAATTACGGGGGCGATACTTGCGGGCGAGCACGAGGTAAGACATGTACCAATTCTAAGGTGGCACGCACGTCTGACCGCCTGGTTTGGCTACAATACAAGCTGACGGGCCTTCCCGCATGGTAAAGCGGCCAACCGGGTCAGGTGGGGAACCAAGCAGCCCTAACTGTAGAGCCAGTGCCGGGGTCAAGGCTCGTCAACCTTATTTCATTGAATTCTGAGGGGCTGTCCAAGCAATTGGGCAGCCCATGCGTCGTTTGCGGCCATTACTCGGCCCTGCGTTAAAGTGGCATGACCACTAACGTATTCGCCCCATCCAAACTCATGACGCATTATCCCACCCCTTTAAAACCGGGCACTCCATGACACAACCAGCACAACCGACTGTCCAAATGGGCCTGATTGGCCTCGGCGCGATGGGAGGTGGCATGGCTACCTCATTGCGCCGTGCGGGTTTCCCTTTGCATGTATTTGATGTGCGCGCCGAGGTGAGCAGCGCATTTAGTGAACATGGTGGCACGGCTCACACGTCCCCCGCCCAATTGGCCGCCGCGTGTGATGTGGTGGTCTGTGTGGTGGTGAACGCGGCGCAAACCGAAACCGTGTTGTTTGGCGACCAAGGCTGCGCCGCAACCATGCGCCGCGGCAGCGTATTTGTCATGTGCTCCACCGTAGACCCCAACTGGTCCATCGCGCTGGAGTCGCGTCTGGCGGCGTTGGGTATTTTGTACATCGACGCGCCCATCTCAGGTGGTGCCGCCAAAGCCGCCAGCGGGCAGATGACCATGATGACGTCTGGTAGTCCTGCCGCCTACGCTGTAGCAGGCGCGGCGCTGGATGCGATGGCCGCCAAGGTCTACAAACTGGGGGACAAGGCGGGTGCCGGCAGCAAGGTGAAGATCATCAACCAGTTGCTCGCCGGTGTGCACATTGCCGCCGCCGCAGAAGCGATGGCGCTGGGCCTGCGCGAGGGCGTGGACGCCGCCTCACTCTACGAGGTCATCACCCACAGTGCGGGCAACAGCTGGATGTTCGAGAACCGCATGGCGCACGTTTTGGCCGCGGACTACACACCACTGTCCGCCGTTGATATTTTTGTGAAAGACTTGGGCCTGGTGCTGGACATGGCACGCGCCAGCAAGTTCCCGCTGCCGCTGTCCAGCACAGCACACCAGATGTTCATGCAGGCATCGACCGCCGGTTTTGCCAAAGAAGATGACAGCGCCGTGATCAAAATATTCCCCGGCATTGAGTTGCCCAAAAAGCCATGAGTCCCCTCAAACTCGGTTGCATTGCCGACGACTTCACTGGGGCGTCTGATCTGGCAAACAATTTGGTGCGCGCGGGGATGCGGGTGGTGCAAACCATTGGCGTGCCCACCGCCCCACTCAGCGCGGAAGTGGATGCCGTGGTGGTGGCACTCAAATCTCGCACGAATGCACCCGCTGAGGCCATTGCCCAATCATTGCAAGCCCTGGCCTGGCTGCAAGCGCAAGGCGCGCAACAAATCTATTTCAAATACTGCTCCACCTTTGACAGCACGGCGCAAGGCAACATCGGACCGGTGACTGAGGCGCTGATGGACGCGCTGCACACCGACTTCACCATCGCCACGCCCGCCTTCCCGGACAACAAGCGCACGGTCTTCAAAGGCTATTTGTTTGTGGGTGATGTGTTGCTCAATGAGAGTGGCATGCAAAATCACCCGCTCACGCCCATGCTGGACGCTAACCTGGTGCGCGTCATGCAGGCGCAAACGCAGCGAACTGTGGGTTTGATCGACCACACCGTGGTGGCCCAAGGCAACGCGGCTATTGCGCAGCGCATAGCTGATTTGAAAGCGCAAGGCGTGGCTGTGGCCGTGGTGGATGCTGTCTCTAACGCCGACCTCATGCGCTTGGGGCTGGCTTTGAAAGGCATGCCGCTGATCACCGCAGGCTCGGGTGTGGCGATTGGATTGCCGCAAAACTTTGGAATTGCCCCGTCGTCACAAGCCAGCGCTTTGCCCGCCGCCACCGGGTTGCAGGCTGTGGTGTCGGGCAGTTGCTCGGTAGCGACCAACCGCCAGGTCGCCGCATTCATTAAAACAGGTCGACCTGCGCTGGCATTGAACCCGCTGGAACTGGCGATGTACGTTGCGCAAGGCATTGATCCCTGCGCCGCGGCATTGGCATGGGCCACGCCGCTGCTGAGTGATGGCCCAGTGCTGGTGTATTCCAGTGCAGACTCCACCGCCGTCAAGGCCGTGCAAAGCACATTGGGTGTTGACGCGGCCGGGGCGATGGTGGAGGCCACGCTGGCGGCCATCGCGCGAGGTTTGGTGGCGTTGGGGGTGCGACAGCTCATCGTCGCGGGTGGCGAAACCTCCGGGGCGTGCGTGCAAGCCTTGAACATTGACCAGCTTCAAATTGGCCTCCAGATCGACCCCGGTG
>JANOLC010000536.1:0-18504 GCA_031419575.1 Burkholderiales bacterium
ACGTCAAATTTGCGCTTGCTAACGGAATAAGTCATGAATCAATGCCTCGAATTTTTTACAGACGCTTTATCGATGGCTCAAAGGCGCCATAAAACCTGAATGGCCCAGCCCGCGCAACCGACGAGCCAAACGATGGAAAAAACCTGGAGGCACAACCGCAGCCAGACTTGCGAGGTAACGTAGTCCATCCAGATGTCACGCATGCCAATCCAGATGTGATAAACCATCGCGATGATGACCGAGAAGGTCAGCACCTTCATCCACTGGGCCGAGAAAATACCTGCCCATTTGTCGTAACCGATGGGGCCTTTGAACAGCAGTACCTGTGCCAGAACGGCCACAGTGAACAAAGCCATCAGCGACGCGGTGACACGCTGTGCGAGCCAGTCGCGCAGACCGTAATGGGCACCGACAACGATGCGTTTTGAGCCGTAATTAACTGCCATATTTATTCCTGGGTTTGAGTTTTCAGGCTACGAACATACGCCGTCCTGAACAATTGGGGGAGGTGGGGCACCGAGCAGGGACTGTTCAATAAGCGCCGAACAGTTTGGCACCCAGAATCACGGTGAGGCCGACACTTAGATATAGCGTCACCATGGCCGAACTTTTACCGAACTCTTTGCTGACTGCGGCGTGGCTGATGTCCATCCAGAGGTGGCGCAGGCCCGCAATAAAGTGGTGCAAATAGGCCCAGATCAATGCCAGTGCAGTCAGCTTGACAAACCAGCCCGGCACAAAACCAATGCCAGTGCTGAAGGCGCTGGTGAAGCGGCTGAAGGAAATCTCGCTGGAGACCGACACATCAAACATCCAGATGATGAAGGGGAACAGCAAAAACATGATGAAGCCACTGATGCGATGCAGGATTGACACGATGCCCGCAGCCGGTAAACGATAGCTGGGTAAGTCCGTGATGGCGTTGATATTGCGAAATTCAGGCCGCTTGGGGCGTGACGGGGAGGCCAGCTCGGTCATGTGGGGGCTTTCTTTGATGTAACTGTCATGTAATTCTCTGCGCTTCTTCAAATCAAAATTCTATTGCAATGCAACACGCTGACTCCCGCCTTGCAAAAATTGACCTATTTGCGTCCTCAAGTGTCTATTTTTGCGAGGGCAACTGAGCCTCAAAGACCTGTCAATTGAGTTCATTGCGATAGTAGTGGGTATTGGTCAAGTAAAGGCCGCGCCGCATTTCCATGGGTGTGTCGTTGTAGGTGAAGGCAATGCGCTCCACACTCAGTAGCGGGGTTGCTTGATCCACCGTTAACAACTGGCTTTGCTCTGCATCGGGCAACACGGCACGGATTTTTTCTTCAGCCCGTACCATGCGCACGCCAAACTCTGTTTCAAACAAGGCATACATGGGGCCGTCGTAGGCGCTCAAGCGTTCCGCATTCAGACCTTTGAACGGTCCACCGGGTAACCAGATATCCTCCAGAATGGTGGGCCGGTTGGCAAATGACAGCACTCGGCGCACTTGCAACACAGGGTCGCCTGCCCGCAAGGCCAGCGCACGGGCCACGTCGGCGGCGGCTCGTTGACGTTTGCAATCGATGATTTCGCGTTGGGCCGGGCCTTCTGTGCTGCTGTCGCCCACGTCGGGGATCAACTTCAAAAAGCGGTATTGGACCTGATGCTCAGCGTGAGTGGCCACAAACGTGCCCTTGCCCTGGCGGCGCACCAACAGGTTTTCGGCCGCCAACTCATCCACCGCTTTGCGAACGGTGCCCTGACTCACCCTAAAGCGCGTGGCCAAGTCCATCTCACTGGGGATGGACTCGCCGGGTTTCCATTCGCCGGCCAGCAAGCTGCGAAGAATCAGGTCTTTGATTTGCTGGTAAAGCGGGCTAAAGGCTGGCGCCAATCGATGGGCGGGAAGCGCGCCAGGCGCTACCACATTGGCAGAATTTGCGGCGCGTTCAGCAACGGTGGCGAGGGACTGATTCATGTTCAAGCTGGGTGGAATCATATCTTATATAAGACATAAGACAAATTGACTATGGGTAGTTTTACGGAGTAAACTTCAGCCTCATTTCGCAACATTTTCTGGAGTTCCCCCATGAGCAAAAAACCCGTACGTGTGGCCGTGACCGGTGCAGCTGGTCAAATTGGTTATGCCATCTTGTTCCGTATCGCCTCCGGCGAAATGCTGGGCAAAGACCAGCCTGTCATCCTTCAGTTGCTGGAAGTGCCGATGGAAAAACCCCAGCAGGCCCTGCAAGGCGTGATGATGGAATTGCAAGATTGCGCCTTCCCATTGTTGGTGGGCATGGAAGCTCATGGCGATCCGATGACGGCCTTCAAAGACGTGGATTACGCGTTGTTGATTGGCTCACGTCCTCGCGGCCCAGGCATGGAGCGCGCCGAGCTGTTGGCAGTAAATGCCGAAATTTTCACCGCCCAAGGCAAGGCTTTGAATGCTGTGGCCAGCCGCAACGTCAAGGTGCTGGTGGTCGGTAACCCTGCCAACACCAATGCCTACATCGCCATGAAGAGCGCGCCAGACTTGCCACGCAAAAACTTCACCGCCATGTTGCGCCTGGATCACAACCGCGCCTTGAGCCAGCTGGCTGCCAAGACTGGCAAGGCCGTGGCCGATATCGAAAAACTAACCGTTTGGGGAAACCACTCGCCCACGATGTACGCCGACTACCGTTTTGCGACTGTCAACGGTGCCAGCGTCAAAGACTTGATCAACGATCAACACTGGAACGCCAACACCTTCTTGCCTACCGTTGGCAAGCGTGGCGCTGCCATCATCGCCGCCCGTGGCGTGTCGTCAGCAGCCTCTGCTGCCAACGCGGCTATTGACCATATGCGCGATTGGGCGCTGGGCACCAGCGGCAAATGGGTCACCATGGGCATCCCCTCGGATGGTCAGTACGGTATCCCTGCGGACACAATGTTTGGCTTTGCCGTTACCTGCGAAGGCGGTGAATACACCGTGGTGCAAGACCTGCCGATTGACGCTTTCAGCCAGGAATGCATCAACAAGACGCTTAAAGAGCTGCAAGACGAGCAAGCCGGAGTCGCGCACCTGCTCTGATTGACCGTGCTCTCCATGCACCCGCGTGACATTCTTATGGGCGCTCAGGCGTCTACCGGATTTTTGCCGGTGTGTGATCACTATTGTGGCGTGGAGGCGCGAATGCAAAAAAGCCTGGTGTTGCAAGCGCAAATGACGCAGGAGTTGGGTACCTGCGTTTTTGATGTCACGCTGGATTGTGAAGACGGCGCACCGGTGGGTGGCGAGGAGCATCATGCAAACATGGTGGTAGTCCTCGCCAATCAATCGTTGTTAGCTACGCAAAAGATTGCAAAAGAGCGCTCTTGTGTGGTGGCCTCACGGGTCGCCGCCAGGGTTCACCCGGTGGATCACCCGTCTTTTGAGCGCGATGTGGCCATCATCGTAGGTGGTGCGGGCAAGGCCCTTTGCCACCTCATGATTCCCAAGGTTGAAAGCGTGGCCGATGTTGAGCGCGCGGTTCAAGCCATTGATCGGGCTACCGATCAAACCAGTCAAAAATCCACCCGCACCACCGCCTTGCCCCTGCATGTGCTGATTGAGTCGCCTGCTGCCGTGCACAGGGCTTTTGAGATCGCGGCCCATCCCCGCGTGCAGTCCTTGAGTTTTGGCTTGATGGATTTCGTGTCCTCCCACGGCGGTGCCATACCGGCCAGTGCGATGGAAAGCAGCCCGGCGTCGCCCACCCAGGGTTTGGGGCAATTCAGCCATCCTTTGGTGGTGCGCGCCAAGCTTGAGATTGCGTCGGCCTGCCATGCGGCTGGCAAAGTGCCCTCTCATTGCGTGGTCACCGAGTTCAACGATTTGGATGCCATGCGGGTGGCTGCTCGCCGGGCATCGCGGGAGTTTGGTTTTACCCGCATGTGGAGTATTCACCCCAACCAGATTCGACCGATACTGGATGCTTTCGCGCCTGAGCCGGACGAGGTTGAACAAGCGGAGCGCATTGTGACCGCAGCCCACAGCGCCCACTGGGCACCGATACAAGTTGACGGTCGGCTTCATGACCGCGCCAGTTACCGGTACTTTTGGCAGGTGCTGGAGCGAGCCCACCAAACTGGCACGCCCATGCCAGATTCTGCCCAAGTGTATTTTTTGAACCCTGCACAACGCTAGAAAGTAGCCCCGCCATGAAACTCATCCACGCGACTGTTATTGCCCTGTTTCTGGTGTTGCCACTGACGATGTTGGCTGAAACCGCTACCGCTACCGCAGCCGCAGCCGCAGACAAAGCAGCCTCCAAAACTGCCAAAAAGTCACCTAGCCGGGCGGAGGCTAAGACAAACGCCAATCAGATGGCCACAGGCATCATGGCCGCTGAGGCCGCACTCACCCCCGCTGAACTGGCCATTGCGGGCCGTGTTTACACCGGCAAGCTGCCCTGCGAACTGGGCGCTTTTGTCACCCTTGCACCTGATGCCAAAGTCCCTGGCTACTTCGATGTGCAAATCAAAGCGGTCAGGTTCCGTATGTTCCCGGTTGAGACCTCCACCGGCGCGATTCGGCTGGAGGATAAAAATGCTGGTGCCGTCTGGCTGCAGTTGGCCAACAAATCCATGCTGATGAACCAAAAATTGGGCCAACGTCTGGCCGATGCCTGCATGAACCCTGCGCAAATGGCGGTGGCCGCAGCGCTGGAGAAGAACCCCGGGCGCAGCGTTTTGGATGCCCCTGAAGTCACAGCAACGGCTGCCACCGCTGCTGCCTCTGCTGCCTCTGCTGCTGCCTCTGCTACCGAATAGATAGCTAACTATGTCCAATGCACGGGGACTTCGTGCCATTTTTATACTTTAAAAGGAGTTTGATGATGTCCAGCCAGTTTCTGACAACCTATCGCGCCCACGTGGCCGAGCGCGCCGCTCTTGGCATTCCGCCACTTCCCCTGTCTGCCAAGCAGACCGGCGAAATGATCGAGCTGCTGAAAAATCCGCCGCAGGGTGAAGACGCGTTTTTGGTCAACCTGATCACCTACCGTGTTCCCGCCGGTGTGGACGATGCAGCCAAAGTTAAGGCCTCCTACTTGGCGGCGGTCGCCCATGGCACCGAAAAGTGTGCGCTGATCTCCCGCGAAAAAGCCACTGAATTGCTGGGCACCATGCTGGGTGGCTACAACATCAGCCCCATGGTGGACTTGTTGGACGACGCTGCCGTCGCCACAGCGGCGGCCAATGGTCTGAAGAAAACATTGTTGATGTTTGACCAGTTCCATGACGTGAAAGAGAAGGCCGACAAGGGAAACGCACAAGCCAAAGCTGTGTTGCAAAGCTGGGCCGATGCCGAGTGGTTTACCTCGCGCCCCGAAGTGCCACAAAGCATTAAGTTGACCGTTTTCAAAGTGGCCGGTGAAATCAACACTGACGACCTGTCGCCCGCGCCTGATGCCTTTAGCCGCCCTGATATCCCGATGCACGCCTTAGCCATGCACAAGAATGCCCGTCCCGGTGTGGTGCCGGAAGAAGACGGCAAGCGCGGCCCGGTCAAGTTCATCGACGCACTCAAAGCCAAAGGCAACCTGGTCGCCTATGTGGGCGATGTCGTGGGTACAGGCTCCAGCCGCAAGTCCGCCACCAACTCGGTGCTGTGGTTCACCGGTGAAGACATTCCGTTTGTGCCTAACAAGCGTTTTGGCGGCGTGTGTCTCGGCTCGAAGATTGCCCCGATTTTCTACAACACCATGGAAGACTCTGGCGCATTGCCGATTGAGTTGGACGTTAGCCAGATGAACATGGGCGACGAGATCGAACTGCTTCCCTACGCCGGCAAAGCGCTCAAAGACGGTCGAGAAATCGCGACGTTCAAAGTCAAAAGCGACGTGCTGTTTGACGAAGTGCGCGCCGGTGGCCGCATTCCGCTGATCATCGGCCGCGGCCTGACCGCCAAGGCCCGTGAGGCGTTGGGCTTGCCCGTTAGCACGTTGTTCCGCCTGCCACATAACCCGGTTGATACCCACAAGGGTTTCACGCTGGCGCAGAAAATGGTCGGCCGTGCCTGCGGTTTGCCGGTCATCAATGGCAACCAGCAAGGCGTTCGCCCTGACACCTATTGCGAGCCAAAAATGACCAGCGTGGGTTCGCAAGACACCACCGGCCCCATGACCCGGGATGAGCTGAAAGACCTGGCCTGCCTGGGCTTCAGCGCGGATCTGGTGATGCAATCGTTCTGCCACACAGCCGCTTACCCCAAGCCCGTGGATGTGAAGATGCACCACGAGCTGCCCGAGTTTATGAGCACCCGTGGCGGCGTTCCGTTGCGCCCCGGTGACGGCATCATTCACAGCTGGCTGAACCGCATGTTGTTGCCGGATACGGTCGGCACTGGCGGCGACAGCCACACGCGTTTCCCTATCGGCATCAGCTTCCCCGCAGGTTCTGGTTTGGTCGCGTTTGGCGCGGCAACCGGTGTGATGCCTCTGGACATGCCAGAGTCGGTGCTGGTACGTTTTAAGGGCGCGATGCAGCCTGGCATTACCCTGCGTGACTTGGTCAACGCCATTCCGCTGTATGCCATCAAAGCTGGTTTGCTGACGGTCGCCAAGCAAGGCAAGAAGAACATCTTCTCGGGCCGCATTTTGGAGATTGAAGGCTTGCCAGATTTGAAAGTGGAGCAAGCGTTCGAGTTAAGCGACGCATCGGCCGAGCGCAGCGCCGGTGGTTGCACCGTGCACTTGAACAAAGAGCCGATCATTGAGTACATCACCAGCAACATCACCATGCTGAAGTGGATGATTGCCACGGGTTATTCGGATGTGCGCACCATCAACCGCCGCATCAAGGCGATGCAAGCCTGGCTCGCCGACCCTCAGTTGCTCAAAGGCGATGCCGATGCCGAATACGCGGCCGTTATCGAGATCGACCTGGCTGACATCCATGAGCCCATCGTCGCTTGTCCGAACGACCCGGACGATGTCAAAACATTGGGCGACGTGGCGGGTTCCAAAATCGACGAGGTGTTCATTGGCTCCTGCATGACGAACATTGGCCACTTCCGCGCAGCCTCCAAGCTGCTCGAAAACAAGCGCGATATTCCTGTCAAGCTGTGGATGGCACCACCTACCAAAATGGACGCCAAGCAGCTCAGTGAAGAAGGTCACTACGGTGTGCTGGGTTCTGCCGGTGCGCGCATGGAAATGCCGGGTTGCAGCCTGTGCATGGGCAACCAGGCGCAGGTGAAAGAGGGCGCAACCGTGTTTTCAACCTCCACCCGTAACTTCCCGAATCGTCTGGGCAAGAACTCCAATGTTTATCTGGGTTCCGCCGAGTTGGCTGCTATTTGCTCCAAGCTGGGCCGCATCCCGACCAAAGCCGAGTACATGGCTGATATGGGTGTGTTGACCGCATCCAGCGACACCATCTACCAATACCTGAACTTTGACAAGGTGAAGGACTACACCGACCTGGCCGACACGGTGAGAGACAGCGTCGCTGCCTGATTCAGCCCAGCCTTGAAAATCAATGCCCTGCGGTTATTGCCGCAGGGTTTTTTTGCTTCTGCCACGCTGGTCCACTTCTCCTTGATGCTGACCGAGCTGCCGAATTTCAAAGCGGCCTGGCGGTTACACTGCGGCCGGTCTTATTTTTGTCACATTTTTGTCATTCGTGACATCCCAGCACCCAGGAGCCGCCCATGCTGTTCGGAAAACTGATGCCCCGTGAGGGCAATTTTTTTGAAATGTTCAACCAACACGCCGACCGCATCGTCGAGGCGGCACGCGCTTTCTCCCATTTGGTGACCAACTACAGCGATGTGCACCTGCGAGAGCAGTACAACCGCGATGTGGACAACGCCGAACGCGCTGCCGACCGCATCACGCACGACGTCAACAAGCTGCTGCACAAAACCTTTATAACACCCATTGACCGCGAGCAAATTCACTCGTTGATCAACACCATGGATGATGTGGCGGACTTGATTCAGGATTCCGCCGAGACCATGGCGTTGTACGACGTACGCCACATGACCGAAGAAATCACACGTCTGACTGACCTGAGTGTCAAATGTTGCGAGCGCCTGAAAGATGCGGTGTATTTACTGGAAAACATTGCCGATCCTAAAGTGGCGGAGGCCGCCTTGAAAACCTGTGAAGAAATCGACCGGCTGGAGTCAGATGCCGACCGCGTCATGCGCTCGGCCATGAGCAAATTGTTTCGTGAAGAGCCTGATGTGCGCGAGGTGATCAAGCTCAAGGCGATTTACGAATTGCTGGAAACCATTACCGACAAATGCGAAGACGTAGCCAATCTGATCGAGGGCATCGTCCTCGAAAACAGCTAGGGCCGGGCGCATATGCAAGGCGTACAAGCTGCCCTTTGGGTTGTGGTGCTGCTGGTGTTCCTGGCACTGGCGTTTGACTTCATGAATGGTTTTCATGACGCGGCCAATTCCATCGCCACGGTGGTGTCAACGGGGGTTCTGAAACCCGGCACGGCCGTGCTGTTTGCGGCGGCCTTCAACTTTGTTGCGTATTTTATTTTTGGGGTTAGCGTGGCGGCCACCATTGGAAAAGGCATCGTGCAGCCGGGCATTGTGGACACTCACGTGGTTTTCGGCGCGCTGATAGGAGCCATCAGCTGGAACTTCATCACCTGGTACTACGGCATTCCCAGTAGCTCGTCCCATGCGTTGATTGGTGGCATTGTGGGGGCGGTGGTTGCCAAAGCTGGGACCGGATCGCTGATCACGTCGGGCATCATGAAGACGATTATTTTCATTTTTGTGTCACCGTTGCTAGGCTTTTTGCTGGGCTCCTTGATGATGTTGCTCGTCGCATGGGGCTTCAGGCGTGCGACGCCTTCTAAGGTTGACCGATGGTTTCGGCGCTTGCAGCTTGTTTCTGCGGGTGCGTACAGCCTGGGCCATGGCGGCAATGACGCGCAAAAAACCATCGGTTTGGTCTGGTTGATGCTGATTGCCACCGGCTACACCGCTGCCGACGACAAACTGCCACCCGGTTGGGCGGTCATCAGCTGCTATTTGGCCATCTCGGCAGGCACGCTGTTTGGCGGCTGGCGCATCGTGAAGACCATGGGGCAACGCATCACCAAGCTCAAACCTGTCGGTGGTTTTTGCGCCGAAACGGGTGGCGCGATTACTTTGTTTGCTGCCACGGCGATGGGGATTCCGGTGTCCACCACGCACACCATCACCGGCGCGATTGTGGGCGTGGGTTCTGCCCGGCGCGCCAGTGCGGTGCGGTGGGGTGTGGCGGGCAATATCGTGTGGGCCTGGATCTTCACCATTCCGGCCAGCGCTTTTGTGGCCACGGTGGCCTACTGGCTCAGTCTTCAAATCTTTTAACGCTATAAAAAACATAGCGAACTATTGATTATCAACGAGGACTACAGGCTTTTTCATTGCGAAATCTTCCGAGACTCTTCAATCTGGTGCTCAAAGTAGCTCTGAAAGCTATACACGATGCTGGAGACAAGCACCGTCATGCCGAAAAACAAGGACACCACTACCGCGCCAATGGTGAGCCAGTTGGTGCTGCCAGATGACGAATCCACCGATGCGGCCGGATTGAATTTGGCATTCCATTTTTCAGGTGTCATCAGGCCATAGACGATGGCAGTCAGCGCGCAGCCCGCCACGGTAAAGCCCAACATCGGAATCAACACAGGGCCCCAAGTGTCGTCCAGGCCAAACTCTTTGACGCGCCCAAGTCCATAAAGCCCCAACGCCGTGGGGATGGGAAGTGCCCAGCCCAGTGTGTCGCCCAGGCCACGCAAATAAAAGCGGTGCAGGCCGAGCGGCCCGCCGAGAAATGTGAGCCAGGCCGCAATTGTTTTGTTTTTCATGCCGCCGATTGTCGGGGCGGCGGTGTTGAGTCGCCTGGGCCCAGCGATTTTTCCATCATGACGACATCCAGCCAGCGGTCGAACTTCCAACCGCAAGATTTCAAAATGCCTACATCCGTAAAACCAACTGAGCGATGCACGCCCACCGATCCTGCGTTGTTGGAGTCTCCAATCACCGCTATGAGTTTGCGAACGCCCACCTTTTCTGCCTGCATGGCCAGCTCGGCCAGTAAGGCTCGGCCAAGACCTTTGCTGTGCAGGTCGTTGGCCACATAGACGGAGTCTTCTGCCGAAAAACGATAGGCCGGACGCGGTTTGAACCAGTTGCAATAGGCAAAACCGATGACGCGTTGGCGCCCGTCATCCTCAGCTTGTGCCACCAGATAAGGCAGACCTTTGGACAAAACATCGGCGCGTCGGGCTGTCATATCGGCTTCAGACGGCGGCTCCGTCTCAAAAGTCCCCGTGCCGTGAAGAACGTGGTGGGCGTAAATGGCGGTGATGTCCGCCATGTCAGTCGTCTCGCTGGCGCGAATGATGGTCATAAGGATTGAAAACGTTAAAACGCTATAATGGAGGGCTGTTCAAGGTGCCGCTGGCCGGGTGGTCAAGTTGCGTGTCTCAAACCTTGAATCGATATTGAATTCTATCGGTGATGCCAATGTATCTACTCGGGTTGCATCGCCCCAGAATTCAGCAGTACTTCTGTTTTAGGTTTGGATTAATCATGGTTGTTATTCGTCTCGCTCGTGGCGGTGCTAAAGCACGCCCCTTTTTCAATATCGTTGTTGCTGACAAGCGTACCCGCCGCGATGGCCGCTTTATCGAGCGCATTGGTTTCTACAACCCGATCGCCACCGCCAACGAAGAAAGCATTCGCCTTGCGCAAGACCGCTTGACCTACTGGAAAGGCGTTGGCGCTCAAGCTTCTCCTACGGTAGAGCGCCTGATCGCTCAAGCTGCCAAAAAAGCAGCTTAATCCGCTGAATCCATTGTCTATGTTGCTCGGCCTGGATGCCGCTGAATTGCCAGCGGATGCCATCGAAGTCGGGCGCATCGCGGATGCCTGGGGTATTAAGGGCTGGTTCAAGGTTCTGTCTCACAGTGCTGATCCACAGGCCCTATTTTCTTCCAAGCGCTGGTTCATTCTGCCGTCCGAACGAGGTGCCAAAACCTTTTCCGGTGTGTTGAAGCTGGCCATCAAGGAAGCCAAAACCCATTCTGATACTGTTGTTGCCACTGCACAAGGCATCGACGACCGCACCGCCGCGGAGAATCTGCGTGGTGCCCGCATCTTCGTGCCGCGCGCCAGTTTCCCGACCGCGGACAAGGACGAGTTCTACTGGGTTGACCTGATTGGCCTGACGGTGATAAACCGCGAAGGCATCAACTTGGGGGATGTCAAAGAATTGCTGTCGACCGGCCCGCAAACAGTGCTGGTGATGGACTATTTGCTCGAAGGCAAACTGCAGGAATGCATGATTCCATTCGTTGCTGCTTTTGTGGACGACGTGGACTTGGCCAAACGCCAAATCACCGTAGACTGGCAGCCGGACTACTGAACCGCAAGTTACGCATTCGCGTCATTGCCTGATGTTCTGCCATGCGCTTTGATGTCATAACCCTTTTCCCCGAACTGTTTGCCCCGCTTCTGACCAATGGCATCACGCGCCGTGCCTACGAGTCAGGTCAGGTGAATGTGCAGTTCACCAACCCACGGGATCACGCACTGGGCAACTATCGCCGCATCGACGATCGTTCGTACGGTGGAGGGCCGGGCATGGTCATGATGGCCGAGCCTCTGGCGCAGAGTGTGTCTGCTATCAGAGTGGCACGTGCGGATAACGCACCAGTCATCCTTTTCTCTCCCATCGGCAAGCCTTTGAGTCACGCAAAAGTCGCCCAGTTGGCTGTCAGTGATGGTGCGGTGCTGGTTTGCGGCAGGTATGAGGGCCTTGACCAACGTTTCATCAACGAGTTCGTGGACGAGCAGATCAGCCTGGGTGATTTCGTGCTGTCCGGTGGTGAGATTGCTGCCATGGCATTGCTGGATGCGGTGGCACGTTTGCAGCCCGGTGTGCTGGGCGATGAAGACAGCCACAGGCAAGACAGCTTCAATCCTGAACTGGATGGTTTGCTGGATTGCCCGCATTACACCCGGCCTGAGGAGTGGCGCGGCGTGGCAGTGCCGGATGTGCTGCTCTCTGGACATCACATTAACGTTGCTCGCTGGCGGCGGAATCAACGGCTGCGCTTGACCGTCCAACATCGCCCGGACTTGATCGAACTGGCCCGTCAGGCCGGCCGGTTGACCCAGGAAGATGAAGCTGCTCTGACTGCTCCTATCTCCACTTGATTTGGGGCCGGGCTAATTGCTATAATAGAAGGCTAACCGATCCTCTGCTCGGCCGCCTCCTCGCATTGACCCGACTTTATTGGGTGTATGACGCAGAGGCATTTAGTGTCATCCCGACGCTGGCGCGACCAAGATCATTGTGAGAAAACCATGAATCTGATTCAAATTCTTGAGCAAGAAGAAATTGCTCGTCTGGGTAAAACCATTCCTGACTTTGCACCCGGCGATACCGTCGTGGTCAGTGTCAACGTGGTAGAGGGCACGCGCAAACGTGTCCAAGCCTACGAAGGTGTCGTGATTGCCAAGCGCAACCGTGGCCTCAACAGCGGCTTTATCGTTCGCAAAATTTCCAGCGGCGAAGGCGTGGAGCGTACGTTCCAGACCTACAGCCCGCTGATCGCTGGTATTGAAGTCAAGCGCCGTGGTGATGTTCGCCGTGCCAAGCTGTACTACCTGCGTGATCGCAGCGGCAAGTCGGCGCGTATCAAAGAAAAATTGCCAGCCAAGAAAACAGCGACAACGACAGCCACCGCGTAAAGCGACCTGCCTTCTGAAAGCCGCCCAAGCATTTGCTTCAGGCGGCTTTTTTTATTTTGATTTTGAGTTTTTCAATCGCCTCGCCTCTCCTTTTGTTTTAACGTGTCTACCACCCAGCCTTTCACGCCTCTGTCAAAGTTGCCCAATTTCGACCCTCGCAAGGTTCCGGTAGTCGGTATCGACTCTCACTTACCCGCAGTGCTGCCAAGCCAATTCCAGGCAGACACGCTCAAGCAACGATTTTTGTTCCCCCCTGTTTGGCAGGTAGAAGTTCACGCAGAGCCCAAGTTCGCTGACCGGCAACCCATGCAGGCCTCGGTGCTGGTGCCCATCGTGATGCGCGACCAGCCCATGGTCTTGCTGACCGAGCGAACCACACACATGTCAACCCATTCCGGCCAGATTGCCTTCCCCGGTGGCAAGGTCGATGAGGACGATGCCGACGCCGCTGCCACTGCTTTGCGAGAGGCGCAGGAAGAGGTCGGTCTTGACCCGGCATTTGTGCAGGTGCTGGGCAATTTGCCGACGTATGTGACCGGCACATCGTTCATCATCACTCCGGTGGTGGCGCTGGTGCAGCCCAACTTCACCATGACCCCCAACACCATGGAAGTGGCCGATGTGTTTGAGGTGCCGCTGGCGTTCTTGATGGACCCGGCCAACCATCGCCGTCATGCGTTTGAATGGGCCGGGGTGCGGCGCGAGTGGTTCTCCATGCCCTATATGGACGACCTGGGCAGAACCGGTGAGCCAAGCGCAAACCAAATTACCGAGCGTTTCATCTGGGGTGCCACGGCCGGTATGCTGCGAAACTTTTACAGGTTTTTGGCAGCTTAATGACTTGAGCAGGCTGAGCAAAAAATTCGCCGCACTCGCCGCTATGATCCCAGCATGAGTTTCTCTGCTATTCTTCTTGCCTTGCTGCTGGAGCAGGCGCGTCCTCTTGTTCGTGGCAACACGGTCTACGCAGCGTTGCGGGCCTGGGTGCGCTGGAGCAGCCGTAATTTTGACGCAGGCCGTGCGCACCATGGCTGGCTGGCTTGGGGTTTTGCTGTATTCGTCCCGACACTGATGGCTTTTGCCATCCATTGGCTACTGGTTTTGACCTTGGGCTGGATTGCAGCGGTTCTGTGGAGTGTGGCGGTGTTGTACGTCACGCTAGGGTTTAGGCAGTTCAGCCATCATTTCACTGAAATCCGTGATGCGCTGGATGCTGGCGACGAGGCACAAGCCCGCGAGCTGCTAGCCCAGTGGCAGCAAATCGATGCGTCCACGTTGCCCCGTAGCGAAATAGTCCGCCATGTCATTGAGCATTCGGTGCTGGCCGCGCACCGCCACGTCTTTGGCGTGCTGGGCTGGTTCTCGATTCTGGCTGCTTTTGGATTTGGCCCTGCGGGGGCCGTTCTTTATCGCCTGAGTGAATTTGTCGCCCGGTACTGGATGCACCAAAGCAAAATTCATCACCAACCAGTGAGTACCGCCCTGCAAAATTTTGCGGTATCTGCCTGGATGGTCATTGACTGGCTACCTGCCCGGGTCACCGCGCTGGGGTTTGCGGTGGTTGGCAGTTTTGAAGAGGCCATTGATGCTTGGCGTAGCTACACGCCACGTTTTTATGGGGACAACGATGGCGTGATTTTGGCCGCCACGTCAGGCGCTGTGAATGTGCGTCTGGGGCCGCTTGCCGAACGGGCCGCCGAGGCTGGCTTGCCCGAGGGTGCCGGCATACCCGGCCAAGTGCCTGAACTGGCCCATTTGCGCAGCATTGTGGGCTTGGTGTGGCGTTCGGTCGTCATGTGGATGCTGCTGCTGGCCTTGCTGACCTTGGCCCGGTTGCTGGGCTGAGGTTTGCTCGCAACAGCCGCCTTGGCTTAGTACTTGGGTTGGCTCAGTTCGGCAAACAAGTCGCTATAAATTTTGTAGCGATTTCGGCTTATTTCACCGGGACTGCAGGCACTTTCTTGCTTGGAAACCGCCGCCATCACCCCGCAACCGGGTTCATGCAAATGGGTGCAGTTGTAAAACTTGCAGTTCGCCACGTGCGGTTTGATGTCAGGCATGTAGGCCGCCAATTGCGCCGGGTCGATGTGGTTCAGGCCAAACTCCTGAAAACCCGGTGAGTCAATGATGGCGGTGGATTTTTCAACGCTATCGTTATCGCCTGAAGCACCCGCTGTGTTCGTTGCTTTGTTCACCCAATACCACGTTGTGCTGGTCGTGGTGTGTTTGCCCGAGTTCAATGCCTGCGATATTTCACCTGTCTGGGCCAGTGCACCGGGGGCCAACAAGTTGATCAAGGTACTTTTGCCTGCGCCTGACGGCCCCAGCACCAGTGTGGTCTTGCCGCCGAGAAGTTTCAGCAATTCGGTGTGGTCAACCGCACCCGATTTTTTCAGCGATAGCGGCAGCACGCCATAGTGCATTTGGCGATAGGGCAGCAGCCATTGCCAGGCCCGCTCAAACGGCTCCACCAAGTCACTTTTGTTCAACGCAATGATGGGCGTGATGTGTTCCGCCTCAGCCGCAATCAGCGCGCGTGACAACTGGCTACTGGAAAACTCCGGCTCCGCAGCGATCAGGATCAACACCTGGTCCAAGTTGGCCGCAAACGACTTGGTGCGAACCTCGTCTTGCCGGTAAAACAGGTTGCGGCGCTCCTCGATCTTCTCGATCGTGCCTTCGTCCTGCGAGGCCTGCCATAACACTCGGTCACCCACCACGCCCTGGCTTTTTTTGCCCCGCGAATGACAAATCAATCTCCTCCCTTCTGGAGTCTCAACCAAAAAATGCCTGCCAAAGTTTCCAACAATGAGACCAGAATCCAACGTGACTTGCTTCATGCTACTAACGCATCAATTTGCGTGGCGCATTCAAAATCAGTGGCGGAGATGCCGTCTACATCATGGGTGTTGAAACGCACCACGCACTGGTTGTAGTGAACCGACAAGTCGGGATGGTGATCCTGCACATGGGCGATAAATGCCACGGCGTTGACGAAGGCCATGGTCTGGTAGTAGTTGGTGAATGAAAACGATTTCTCGATGGCCAGCGTGGCACCGTCACCATCGAGCTTCCAGCCGTCCAGTTTGGCCAAACTTGCTACGATTTCAGTAGCTGACAATGACCGTCTGGCTAGGACTTTCCAGTCTTTTTTCTTTAAGGCGTCGTTCATTGGGCTTTTTGGAGCAGATTAAAGGGTCATGCGCAGCAGGCGCTCAGAAGCGGGCGGATGCGAGTAATAAAACTTCACATACACCGGGTCGGGCGTGAGCGTGGAAGCGTTGTCTTCGTACAGCTTGAGCAAAGCTGTGGACAAGTCCGCACCGCTGGTTTGAGCCACTGCGTAGGCATCCGCTTCAAACTCATGTTTGCGTGAAATCTGTGCAAAAAGCGGTGAGATAAAGAAACTGAAAACGGGCACGCTCAGCATAAACAGCAGCAGGGCTACTGCATCGTTCGGTGCGGAACCGGTTATGTTGGGAAAGACACCCAAGCCGATATAAAACCAGGCTTGACCTTCCAGCCAACCCAACAAGGCAAAGCCTGCCAGACTCATGGCAAACATCGACACGATGCGCTTAATGATGTGTTTGTGCTTGAAATGTCCCAACTCATGGGCTAGCACCGCATCCACTTCACCGGCAGACAACTTGGCCAGCAACGTGTCGTAAAACACCACACGTTTGGCGGCACCAAAACCGGTGAAATACGCGTTGGCGTGCGCACTGCGTTTGCTGCCGTCCATTACAAACAAGCCCTTGGCCGCAAAACCGCAACGCTGCATCAACGCGGTCACACGGGCCTTGAGTGTCTCGTCTTCCAAGGGTTGAAACTTGTTGAACATCGGCGCGATCAAGGTGGGGTAAATCACAAGCAACAACAGGTTGAAACCCATCCACAAGCCCCAGGCCCACAGCCACCACAGACTGCCTGCTGCGCCCATGACCCACAGAATCAACGCGGCAATCGGTAGGCCAATCAGCGCCCCCACGATGCTGGACTTGAGCAAGTCCGCCAGCCACAGCTTCAAGGTTATCTTATTGAAACCAAAGCGTTCTTCCAGCACAAAGGTTTGGTAGAGAGTGATGGGCAGGTCTATCAGGCTGCCAATCAGTACGAAGGCAGCTAGCAGGGCGACCTGTTGCGCCATGCCGCCGCCCATCCAACCCATCAATAACTGGTTGAGCGCAGACAAGCCGCCTAGCACGGTCCAGCCCAGCAATACTGCCGTGCCCAAAGCCATTTCCAGCAAGCCCAGGCGTCCCTTGGCAATGGTGTAGTTAGCCGCTTTTTGGTGAGCTGCCAGTGTGATGTGGCTGGCAAAGGCGCTGGGCACCGCGTTGCGATGTTGGGCCACATGCCGGATTTGACGGGAGGCCAGCCAGAATTTGACGACCAAGCTCAGCACCAGCGCAATCGCAAAAGCCAGGGTGAAAACAAGGGAGGTGGAGGAGAGCGCAGAGGCAGAAGTGGAAGTCGCTGTGAGGCCACCGGGTAAATTGAGGTCATTCATGACTTCCAAGTTTAGGCCATCAACGACAATTCAAGGCATGACCGATCTGAATCCCCACGACGAATTGCCAACGCTAAAGAAGTCCGACCAAAACCTGGTCTGGCTGGACTGCGAAATGACGGGTCTGAACCCGGATGTTGAACGCATCATCGAAATCGCCGTCATCGTGACCGGCCCCAATCTTGAGCCCCGCATTGAAGGTCCGGTGCTCGTAATCCACCAAAGCGATGCGTTACTCGATGCGATGGACGCCTGGAACAAGGGCACGCATGGCCGCAGCGGCCTGATCGACAAGGTCAAAGTCTCGACCGTGACCGAAGAGGACGCTCAGGCGCAACTCCTTAAATTCCTGGGCCATTACGTGACCAAGGGGAAAGCCCCGCTGTGTGGCAACAGCATTGGGCAGGACAGGCGCTTTTTGGTGAACGACATGCCCTTGCTGGAAGGTTTTTTTCACTATCGCAATATTGACGTCAGCACGCTCAAAGAGTTGTGTAAACGCTGGCGGCCTGACATACACAAGATGTTCAAGAAAAAGCAGCGCCATACGGCACTTGCGGACGTGCACGAATCGATTGACGAGCTGGCGCACTACCGAAAACATTTCTTTCAGATGGAAAATTAGGTAGAAACCCGAATTCATGCCATAATCCAAGGCTGCGCTGAAAACTAATTAAATTAGCAGCGCATATTTGTACATCTCCCCTCACACATTGGGCTTTACGCAGATTCCTACCCAAATCTGCAATAAATGAGCTCCAAGCGCTGAATGACTCGATTCCAAGAGTTGGCGCAGGTACCGTTTGATGGTTGATGTTTTTTAACCATTGACGGTGCGACCCGCAACGCGGGAGTACGCGTGTGAGATAAAAAATGACTGACGCTTTTGAAGTGGCTGGTGACTTTTCGCCTGCCGACACCTCTTTCTCTTCCTCCGATGATTCGTTTCACAACGACTCCTTCACCTCCGAGCCTAGTCAAGCACTTGACGCGGTGAGCGTTGAAGCAGCAGCCGATGACGCGGTTGCTGCCGAAGAAGTCCCCAACGGGTTCATTCCTCTGGGCCTGGCCCCTGAGCTGATTCGCGCTGTGCAAGACCTGGGTTTTACCCAGCCAACCACCGTGCAGATGAAGACCATTCCTCTGGCCATGCGTGGTGCTGGGTCTGACAAGGGCGCTGCCCGTTTCATCGACCTGATGGTCTCCAGTCAGACTGGTAGCGGCAAAACCGCCGCCTTTTTGCTGCCGGTGCTGCACACCTTGCTGATGCAAGATG
>JANOLC010000537.1:0-6026 GCA_031419575.1 Burkholderiales bacterium
CAAGCTGGAACAGCGCCAGCAGTTTGGCAGCCGTGCAGCCCCCCCTACCGCGAATGCAACATGAAGCAAGACACCATGAAACCCGTTGTGAATCCCGTCGCGAATCCCACCGTAAACCCGGTTGTAGAGCTCAAAGACGTCCACAAAAGCTTTGGCAGCAACCCCGTGCTCAAAGGCGTGTCCTTCGCTATTCCCAAAGGCCAGGTGGTCGCCACCATCGGCAAAAGTGGCTCGGGCAAAAGCACCGCGCTGCGTTGCATCGACCGGTTGGAGATCATCAACAGCGGCACCATCCAGGTCTGCGGCCACGCGGTGCATTCACCCGGCGTCAACCTGCGCCAGTTGCGCCAGGACGTGGGCATCGTGTTCCAGAGCTACAACCTGTTCCCGCACCTCACTGTCGAGCAAAACGTCACCCTCGCGCCCAAGGCCGTGAAAAGCGTGACCGCCGCCGAGGCGCGCGAGATTGCCGCCCGCACGCTGCAGCAGGTGGGTCTGGCCGACAAGGCGCAGGCCTACCCCGAGCAGTTGTCGGGTGGCCAGCAGCAGCGCGTGGCGATTGCCCGCTCGCTGGCCATGGAGCCGCAGGTGATGCTGTTTGACGAAGTGACCTCGGCCCTTGACCCGCAACTCACCGGCGAGGTGCTGCGCGTGATCGAGGCACTTGCCGAAGGCGGCATGACCATGGTGCTGGTCACCCACGAAATGGATTTTGCCGCCCGTGTGGCCGACACCATCATCTACATGCACGAGGGCAGGGTCTGGGAGACCGGCTCCGGCACGATGCTCAAAAACCCCCAGACGCCTGAGCTGCGTGATTTTCTTTCTCACGGACTTTGATCCGACTTTTTTCGCTTGCATTTCAACAACCACCAGGAGACTACACCATGACCTATTCCCTCATTCTTCGCCGCACCCTGCTGGCCGCCAGCGCCGCCGCATTGTGCCTGCCCGCCATGGCCGAGCTGGCCGAGATCAAGACCGCAGGCAAGTTGCGCGTCGGCATCGACTTCGGCGCACCGTTCTACGGTTTTGTCGATGACAAGATGAAGCCCGTGGGCTCCGACGTAGAAGCCGCCGAGCTGCTGGCCAAAGACATGGGCCTGCAACTGGAGATCGTGAACACCACCAACTCCGCACGTATCCCCAACCTGCTGTCCAACAAGGTTGACCTGATCATCTCGTCGCTCTCAATCACCCCCGAGCGCCAGAAGGCAGTGGACTTCTCCATCCCCTATGGCGCCATTCAGGCGGCTGTGGGCGCGCCCAAGAGCCTGAAGATCACCAGCATTGAAGACCTGGCTGGCAAGACCGTGGCCGTGACTCGTGGTGGCCCGCAAGACAAGATCGTGACCGAACGTGCACCGCAAGCCAAGGTCGTGCGTTTTGACGACGAAGCTGCCTCCATCACCGCAGCAGCCACCGGCCAGGCCGACATCGTGGCCATCACGCCACCGATCATCGCGGCCATCACCAAAAAGAACCCCGCGCGCGACTTCGAGGTCAAGTTCATCCTGCAGTCCTACCAGCTAGGTGTGGCCATGCGCAAGGACCAGCCCGAGCTGATGAAGGCCGTGAACGGCTGGATCAAGACCAACCTGGCCAACGGCAAACTCAACACCATCCACGTGAAGTACGCGGGCGTGCCTATCCCCAAAGAAATCATCGACGGCGCGAAATAAGCCCACCCGCGCGCCGCCACCCCTGCCCCCTCACCCAAGGAAATTCTCATGAGCCGTCATTTCGGTGCCATTCGCCAGTTGGGCTATGTGGTCCACGATATCGAAGCCGCCATGGACTACTGGAGCCGCACGCTGGGCGTGGGCCCCTGGTTCTACAACCCCAAGGTTCCGATTCAGAACTACCAGTACCGGGGCGAGACCCACGAGCCGCACAACTCGGTGGCACTGGCCAACTCGGGCTACGTGCAGGTCGAACTGATCCAGACGCGCAATGACGTGCCGTCCATGTACCGCGACTTTCTGCAGGCCGGTCGCACCGGGCTGCAACACGTGGCCTACTGGACCAGCGACTACGATGCCGACCTGGCGCGGCTGACGGCCGAGGGTTTCAAGACGGTGATGAGTGGTGAGGTGGGTGAGCGTGGCCGCTTCGTCTACTTCGACACCGAGTACCACCCCGGCACGGTGATCGAGCTGTCGGAAGTGGCCGGCCCCAAAGGCCGCATGTTCGACCTGATCCGGGCGGAGTCCGAAACCTGGGACGGCAAGACCGACCCGGTGCGGCCCTTCCCCGACCTCTCGAAGATCTGATTTTCAAACCAAATAGCAAGCATGTCCCCAAACCGTTTTGAAGCCACCTACCTGATCGAGACCCCGCTAGCCCCTGCACACGTGGCCGAAGTGCTGGCGGGTGAACAATCGTGTGGCACCTTCACCCGGGTGGAGGGCGAGACCGACGCGCTGCGCGAACGCGCGCGCGCCACGGTCGAATCGGTCGAGCTGCTGGACGTGGCACCTGCGCCGTCCCTGCCCAATGGCTGGATGCAGCGGCGCGGCATGTTTGACACACCGCAAACCTGGCAACGCGCCCGGTTGCGCGTGAGCTTCCCGTGCGACAACATCGGCCCCAACCTGCCAACGCTGGCGGCCACCGTGTCGGGCAACCTGTACGACCTGGGCGAAGTCACCGGCCTGCGGTTGGAGTCGATGAAGCTGCCAAGCGCCTACCGTGCGCAGTTCGACATGCCCCGCCACGGCATCAGTGGCACCCGCGCGCTGACCGGTGTGTATGGACGCCCGCTGATCGGCACCATCATCAAACCCAATGTGGGCCTGTCGGCCGAAGAAACAGGCGACCTGGCAGGCCGCCTGTGTGCCGCGGGGGTGGACTTCATCAAGGACGACGAGGTTTGCGCCAACCCGGTCCACGCGCCGCTGGCCGACCGCGTCAAAGCCGTGATGCGCCGTGTGCGCGCCCACCAGGACAAAACCGGCAAGCTGGTGATGGTGGCCTTCAACATCACCGATGAGACCGACGCCATGCGCCGCCACGCCGACCTGATTGCGGCCGAGGGCGGCAGTTGCGTGATGGTCAGCCTGAACTGGTGTGGTTACTCCGCCGTGCAAACCCTGCGCCGCCACACCCCGCTGGCCCTGCACGGCCACCGCAACGGCTACGGCGCGCTGTCGCGCCACCCATTGCTGGGCTTTTCGTTCAACGCCTGGCAGACGCTGTGGCGCCTGGCCGGTGTGGACCACATGCACGTGCACGGCCTGCAAGGCAAGTTCTCGCAGACCGACGAAGAAGTGATAGCGTCCGCGCACGACACGCTGAGCCCGCTGTGTGAAGGGCTGGACGACCGCGTGTTGCCCGCCTTTTCCAACGGCCAGTGGGCCGGCACCGTGCCCGCCACGTGGGACAGCATCCGCTCCAACGACCTGCTGTTCATGTCTGGCGGCGGCATCCTGGCGCACCCGGACGGCCCAGCCGCCGGCGTGGCCAGCCTGCAGCAGGCCTGGGACGCGGTGCAGAAGGGCGAGACCCTGGCACAACGCGCCACCCAAGCCTCCGAGCTGCGCCACGCGATCGAATTCTTCGGCAAGAAATGACAGCACCCTTGTTCGGCTGGTACGGCGACGACTTCACCGGCGCCACCGACACACTAGCCGTGCTGGCCCAGGCCGGCCTGCGTTCCATGCTGTTCATGGGTGTGCCCAGCCCTGAGGCCCTGGCCGCCGCCGGGCCGCTGGATGCTGTTGGTATTGCAGGCGCAGCACGGGCCATGGCACCTGACGCCATACGGGCCGAGATGTCAGCCGTGGGCCGCTTCTTTCAAAACGTAGCGCCACCGGTGCTGCACTACAAGGTGTGCTCCACCTTCGACAGCGCGCCCCATGTCGGAAACATCGCCTGCGGTATCCAGACCCTGCACCCGTTTGTGGAAAACCGCTGGGTGCCCATCGTCGGCGGGCAACCCAGCCTGGGCCGTTACTGCGCCTTCAGCAACCTGTTTGCTGCCGCGGGCACAGGCGGCACCGTGTACCGCATCGACCGCCACCCCACCATGCGCCAGCACCCGGTCACACCCATGGGTGAGGCCGACCTGCGTCTGCACCTCGCGCTGCAAGGGCTGGACCCCATCACCGCCCTGCACTACCCGCAGTACGACACCTGCCCCGACACACTGGACGCCACAGTGCGCGACTTGCTGGACAGTGAGCTGGACAGTGAAACGTCCATGCCGGCCAAGAAGATCATGGTGCCCACCCTGCTGGACCTGACCACCCAGGCCCAGCTGGCTACCGTGGGCCGCCTGTTGTGGCAGCAGTCCCAACAGGCACGGCTGCTGGCTGTGGGCTCCAGCGCCGTGGCGCAGGCGCTGGTGGCGTACTGGGCGAAGCCCGTACCCGCGGCGCTTTCCACGCTGGCACCGGCCGATGGCCCGGTCTTTGCCTGGGCCGGAAGCCTCTCGCCCTTGACCGCCACCCAGGTACAGGCCGCCACCGACTACCAA
This sequence comes from Burkholderiales bacterium, assembly GCA_031419575.1. GTDB lineage: Bacteria > Pseudomonadota > Gammaproteobacteria > Burkholderiales > Burkholderiaceae_C > JANYCG01. The sequence goes on from JANOLC010000537.1 coordinate 4,478, forward strand.
CGTCTCCCCGTGGACGCCCAGCGCCTCGCCAGCGACCCGGCGTATGTGCAAGCCCTGCAAGACACCATTTGCACCGGGCTGCAAAGCGACCGGCATGTACTGGCCTATACCGGTCCGATTAACGGCCCCACCGATGGCTCGGCCGCCCACATCACGTCTGCCACCAACGTCGCCCAGGTCAGTGCTGACCTGGTGGCCCGCGTGGTGCAAGCCCAGACGGACCATGGCACGCCGCTGCGCCGCATGGGTATTGCCGGCGGCGACACCTCCAGCCACGCCGTGCAGGCCCTGCAACTGTGGGGACTGTCGTACCAGGCAACCCTGTGCCCAGGTGTCACCCTGAGCCGCGCCCACAGCCCGAACCCCGCCCGCCACGGGCTGGAACTGATGCTCAAGGGGGGGCAGATGGGCGGGACAGATTTGTTTGCACGGCTGCTGGGTAAATAGCGAAAACCAAGTAAAAAGGCCGCGCAGGCGGCAAATCCGTGCAACTGCCATGCGCCACTTCCGCCGCTATGCCGATGGATTCCCCAAGAGTCGGGTGCGGATGGATCGCCTTGCCGATGTCGATGGCATCCGCGCCCATCTCGATGGCCAGCGCCACTTCACCAATCATGTAGCCCACATGCGTGCCGACCATGCAGCCGCCCAAAATTTTGCCATGACCGTGGGCCTCTGGTGAATCATCAAACAGCAGCTTGGTCACACTTTCGTCGCGGCCATTGGCGATGGCCCGGCCGGATGCTATCCAGGGGAACAGGCGGGCGATATGATGGCCACATCCACCACTTCACGCTGTAGACATGTCCAACCTGGCCGAACAAATTCGCGAAGCACTGTCCATGTTTGCGCGCAACGGCACAGAGCCAGCATTGATTGGCGGCCTGGCAGTAGTTGCGCACCAGGTAGTGCGTGCCACCAAGGATGTGGATTTTTTGGTAGAGGCCGAGGCTGCGGACAAGGTACATGATGCGCTGCTGGATTTAGGCTACCAGTGCCTGTACCGCAGTGAAGACGCCGCCAACTATGTTCGCGCAGCGGAAGGTCTGGATTTGCTTTACGCGCATCGTCCCCTTGCGCGCCGCCTGCTAGCGCAGTCACCGGAACGCGAGACCCCCATGGGCCGCATGCGTATCATCAGCGTCGAGGGGCTTATAGGCTTCAAACTGCAAGGCTTCGTGAACGATGCTACGCGAACGCGAGACTTGGACGATATTCGCGCGCTACTGAAAATACACCGCGCTTCGCTCGACATGGATGAGTTGCGTGAATACTTTGCCCTGTTCAACAAACCAGAACTCCTCAATGAACTTCTTGATGAACTTCCCCGTTAACGTGAATCAACACGCATTTTGGGCGCGACACCACCTTGCTCAACGAAGCAATAAAAAAATGAACGCTTCAATCTAGTCGCCTCAGCCAAGCGCTACCGCTAGCACCTATAGCTTTGGTCTGGCAGGGGATGCGCACATGTTTCATTCTACGGGGCGTCGCTCAGGATTCATGAAAGTTAGCACCGATACACATGTTGAAACGGCACCAAACCGTG
>JANOLC010000538.1:0-20783 GCA_031419575.1 Burkholderiales bacterium
CAACGCGGCCACTGCCTGCGGTTTTGTACTGGGGGCCGAACTGCGCGCCTGTGGTGTCGATTTGAGCTTTACTCCGGTGCTGGACCTGGATTTTGGTGAAAGCAGCGTCATCGGTGACCGTGCCTTCGGCCGTGACCCCCGCGTAGTCAGTCTGCTCGCCAAAAGTCTGATGCACGGCCTGCTGATGAGTGGCATGGCCAATTGTGGCAAGCATTTCCCTGGCCACGGCTTTGTGAAGGCCGATTCGCACACCGACATTCCGGTTGACAAACGCAGCCTCAAAGCCATTCTGGCGGACGATGCCGCGCCTTACGGCTGGTTGGGCACCGCCCTGGCCAGCGTCATGCCTGCACACGTCGTTTACCCCAAGGTGGATGCACGCCCAGCCGGGTTTTCCTCCAAATGGCTCAACGACATCCTGCGTGGCCAATTGAGCTTTGGTGGCGCGATTTTCAGTGACGATTTGTCGATGGCCGGTGCACGGTTGATTGACGGTGAGCAAGTCAGCTACGCCCAAGCTGCTGTGGTGGCCTTGAATGCCGGTTGTGACATGGTGTTGCTGTGTAACCAATCAGTCGATGGCGGGCAAGCGGTGGACGCATTGATTGACGGCCTGACCGAGGCGCAGGTCAAAGGCACCTGGCAACCGATAGAGGCCAGTGAAGAGCGCCGCCTGGCCTTGTTGCCCACCGCACTTGCGCTTGAGTGGGATGCGCTGATGGTGCAAGCTAACTACATGCAGTCGCTGTCCCTGATCCCTTGATTCAGGGGGACCGGTGCAACCGCGGCGATGACAGCGCCACGATCTGATCGGCCGTTGCGCTGTCAATATTGGGGTATTTGGCCAGCAGGTTGCCGGCTGCCAGCAGCAAGCGCAAATCTTTCACGTCTTTGACCGTTGGGGCCACGCGAATTTGGGCCAACGCCCCGTCGGTATTGCCGCTTTTGATGAGGGTGGCCACTTTAGGGGCCCAAACGCTTTGACGTGCCATAGTGCGATTCCTTGATTGTCAGACTATTTTTTTTCATGAACCATCCCATCATAGAGCGGCCTTCAAATGCCTGACCACGCCATGAAAGCCAGACCAAGCAGCGGTGGCCTGGTTTATTCGACCGAAAGCGGCCGCATGTGTCCCACGTGCCGCCAGCCGGTCGCTCAATGCACTTGCAAAGCAGCAGTCCGGCCTGTGGGAGACGGCATCGTGCGCGTGCAATTGGAGTCCAAAGGCCGTGCGGGCAAGGGGGTGACGGTGGTGAAAGGTCTGCCACTGCTAACCGATGCGCTGGTCACATTGGGTAAGCAACTGAAAACCGCCTGCGGTTCAGGCGGCACAGTGAAAGACGGTGTGATCGAGGTGCAGGGTGATCACTGCGAGCGGGTAATGGCGGAGCTGAAAAAGCTGGGCTATGGGGTGAAACGGGCGGGTGGATGAGCCTTGGATAAAGGTGTCATGGCGGGTCTTACTCAGCGTTTTGTGTCGCCGGGCCAGCCCAAAGCTTGACCCCCGACGCCTCCATATGCGTCAAATACAGCCGCAAATCAAACTCCAGCTGGTGGTAATTGGGTTCCATGTGGGTGCACAGCTTGTAAAACGCCTTGTCGTGAGCGCGTTCCTTGATGTGGGCCAACTCGTGCACGGTGATCATTTTCAGAAACTCGGGTGGTACCTCCTTGAACAGAGTGGCGATGCGGATTTCGCGCTTTGACTTGAGTTTGTTGCCCTGCACACGCGACACGGTAGTGTGGGTGCCCAGCGCGTGGGCGATGACGTGCAACTTGGCATCAAAGGCAATTTTGCTCAAGGGTTCCGAGCTACGCAAGTACTCGTTTTTGAGATCCATCACATAGTCGTACAGCGCACGGTCGGTGCGGATGCCGTGTGGGGCAGCGTACTTTTTGATCAGCATCGCGCCCAGCTTGTCTTGATGAACCAAGTCTTGCACTTGGGCTTTGACAGTGTCGGGGTAGCCTTGCAGGTACTTCATAAGTTCAATTTTAGGGGCCAGGGCTTTGCAGTTTTGGTGTTTGTTAACCTTGACGCATGAACACCAGCACCCACGCCTCCCCATCCAATGGCAACAGACCCACGCCCCGAGTCAACCTGGCCTTGCAGGGCGGTGGCTCTCACGGCGCATTCACCTGGGGCGTGCTGGATGCGCTGCTGGAGGACGGGCGGGTGTCACTGGACGGCATCAGCGGCACCAGCGCTGGGGCGATGAATGCGGTGGCCCTGGCGCACGGGCTGGCTACGGCCCAGGGCAGGCCTGAAAACCAAGCCCGCGAAGCCGCCCGTGAATCGTTGGCGGCCTTTTGGAATGGCATTGTGAAGATGGGGGCGCTGGGCTCGACCATCTCGCAGGCGCAGCGGGCGCCGTTTGACATCCTGTTTGGTGGTTTCGGTGGCGGGGGTAGCTTTGGCGCAAGCGAATCGCCAGCGCAACTGTTCACGGACGCGATGACCAGCCTCTGGTCCCACTCAGTGTCGCCCTACCAGAGCAACCCGCTGGACATCAACCCGTTGCAGGATTTTCTGGAATCCAAAATTGACTTTGCACGGCTGGCTGCCTTCAAAGCGGTCAAGGTCTTCGTTGTGGCCACGGCGGTGACGACGGGAAAGGCCGAGGTGTTTACGGGCAAGCGCCTGACCGCCAAGGCAGTGATGGCCTCTGCCTGCCTGCCCACGGTGTTTCAGGCGGTGGAAATTGAAGGTCAGCATTACTGGGACGGTGGCTACTCTGGCAACCCCGCCATTCACCCGCTGATTTACGAGTGCGACAGCCGGGACATCGTGCTGGTGCAGATCAATCCGATCCTTCGCGACAAGCTGCCGACCACGGCGGGCGACATCATGGACCGGCTCAACGAGATCACTTTCAACGCTGCGCTGATCGCCGAGATGCGCGCCATTGATTTCGTCAAGCGGCTGCTGAAAGAAGGCAAGCTGGACCCCGCGCGCTACAAGGATGTGCTGATACACCGCATTGATGGCGGCAAAGTGCTGGAGGGCTTTCATGCCTCCACCAAATCCGCCACCGATGCCCGGCTGATCCACACCCTGCGCGACCTGGGTGTTGCCTGCGCCAGGGAATGGCTCGCCACTGAGTTCACACAGCTGGGCGTGACGTCCAGCGTCGACATCGGGCGCGACTACCTGGACGATTTACGGGTGCCGCGAAGGTAGGTTTGTTCTGCAAGTTGCTATAAAGTTAATAGCAAACTATTGAATATCTACAGGGACGTTATGGTCTTTTTATCAAGATTCCCGACGCAAGGCAGGGAACAAGATCACATCGCGGATGCTGGCGCTATCGGTCAGCAACATCATCAGCCGGTCAATGCCGATACCGCAGCCGCCCGTGGGCGGCATGCCGTATTCGAGTGCGCGCACAAAATCATGGTCGTAATGCATGGCTTCGTCGTCGCCGTCGTCTTTGGCGGCCACCTGGGCGTGGAAGCGGGCGGCCTGGTCTTCGGCATCGTTCAACTCGCTGAAGCCGTTGCCAAATTCACGGCCCGTGATGTAGAGCTCAAAGCGCTCGGTCACTTCAGGGCGGTCATCATTGGCGCGGGCCAGTGGTGAAATTTCGGTCGGGTGCTCCATGATGAAGGTGGGCTGCCAAAGTTTGTCTTCCACGGTTTCTTCAAAGTAGAGCACTTGCAGGCTAGCCAAAGAGCGGGTGGACAGCTTGTGTTTGGCTTCTGTCATGCCCAACTTGCGCAAAGCGTTGGTGAGCCACAGGGCATCGTCCACGCACATTCCGGAGCCATCGTCCAAAGCTGCAGCAGCTTGCGTGTGTTTGATGATGGCTTCGCGAATGGTCAGGCGCTCAAAGGGTTGGCTCAAATCGACCGGTTTGCCTGCGTAGCTCAAGTGCAGTGAGCCGGTTGCCTTTTGGGCGGCATCACGAATCAGCGCCTCGGTGAAGCTCATCAAATCAATGTAGTTCCAGTACGCCGCGTAGAACTCCATCATGGTGAACTCGGGGTTGTGGCGCACGCTGATACCCTCGTTGCGGTAGCTGCGGTTGATCTCGAATACACGCTCGAAGCCACCCACAATCAGGCGCTTTAAATACAGCTCGGGGGCGATGCGCAAAAACATTTCCTGGTCCAGCGCGTTGTGGTGCGTCTTGAAGGGTTTGGCGTTCGCACCCCCGGGGATGGGGTGCAGCATGGGGGTTTCTACCTCCAGGAACTCATGCGCCACCATGAACTCTCGAATGCCGCTAACGGCCTTGCTGCGGGCCACAAAACGCTTGCGGGCCGACTCGTCGGTCATCAAGTCCACATAACGCTGGCGGTACTTGGTTTCCTGGTCAGCCATGCCATGAAATTTGTCAGGCATGGGGCGCAGGCTTTTGGTGAGCAGGCGCACACGGGTGGCGTGAATCGACAACTCGCCGGTTTTGGTCTTGAACACCCGGCCTTCAGCAGCCACGATGTCGCCCAGATCCCAGTGCTTGAAGCTGGCGTACAGCGCGTCGCCCACGTCTTCACCCTTCACGTAAATCTGGATGCGTCCGCCGCTGGGGCCAAACGACGAGTCCTGCAGGGTACAGAAGCTGGCTTTGCCCATGACGCGCTTGAGCATCATGCGGCCCGCCACCTTGGCCGTGGTGTTCAGTTCGATCAGTTCTTCGGCGGTTTTGCCTTCGAGCTTTTCAAACAAGGCCGCCGCGTGATCAGCGGGTTTGAAGTCGTTGGGGAAGGCGACACCTTTGCCGTCAATCTGATCCTGGCGGATGACTTTGAGCTTTTCGCGGCGCTCGATGATCAGCTGGTTTTCATCTTGAGCTGCCGGGGGAGGGGTGGAGACTGTAGGGGGAGTGATATTTTCGGACATCCTCCGATTTTAAAGGGCCGCTGAAGGGTGGTTAAGGCGCGGTTGAAGTGCGGTTGAAGTGCGGGGCAGGGGGCTATCATCCCGTCATCATTCCTGTCCTGGTTTTACTGTCATCATGTTTTTTCAGATCATTTCCCTGCTGCTCGAAGTTGCCATTGGCCTGGTCGCTGGGGCCTGCCTGCTGCGCCTTTACATGCAATACCAGCGTATTGCGATGTCAGCCCGCTCGGGTAACCCGCTGGGCGCGTTCGTGTTTGCGTTGACGGACTGGATTGTGTTGCCCTTGCGCCGGGTGATTCCAGCCGCAGGGCGTTGGGATTTGGCCAGCGTGGTGGCGGTGTTTCTGCTGGAGGTTTTCCAGTTTTCGGCGTTGTGGTTGATGGGCGCTCTGGGGGGGGGCTTGACCACCATCCCCATCCTGGCGGCTTTTGGCGTGGTGCGCCTTGCCTTGTCGGGCATGACCGGTTTGGTCATTGTGTACGCCGTGCTGTCGTGGGTGCAAACCAATTCGGTCTTGGCCGATGTGGTGGAGCGGCTTGTCGCGCCGCCGCTTATCCCGATTCGCCGGGTTTTGCCGCTGGTAGGGGGGATCGACTTGTCGCCGCTGGCCCTGCTGCTATTGCTACAGGTCGGGGCGATTGTGCTGGGCGCGATTCAGGGTGCGGTGCTGCTTTAGGCGCCGTTCAGACGACGGCATCCGCCGGTTGACGCTGCAGCATGGCCAGTGAGTTGGCAATCGTTTTGCGCAATTCCCGGCGGTCACAGATGAAGTCAATCGCGCCCTTTTGCTGCAGGAATTCGGCACGCTGAAAGCCCTCGGGCAAAGTCACCCGCACGGTGGATTCACTGACGCGGGGGCCGGCAAAACCACTCAGGGCTTTGGGTTCGGCAATCACGACATCGCCCAAAAATGCAAAACCTGCACTGACACCCCCCATGGTGGGGTCGGTCAAAACGCTGATGTAAGGCAGGCCTTTTTTAGCCAGCTTGGTCAGGGACGCATTGGTTTTGGCCATCTGCATCAAGCTGAGCAAGCCCTCCTGCATGCGGGCGCCACCGGTGGCCGTGAAGCAGATGAAAGGCACTTTTTGCTCGATGGCGGCCTCCACACCCCGCACAAAACGCTCACCCACCACCGAGCCCATGCTGCCGCCCATGAAGTCAAATTCAAAGCAGGCCGCGATGACGCTGATGCTGTGCACCGCCCCACCCATGACCACCAGCGCGTCGGTCTCGCCGGTGTTCTCCATGGCTTCTTTAAGACGCTCCGGGTACTTGCGGCTGTCCTTGAACTTGAGGACATCCACAGGCAAAACTTCCTGGCCAATCTCAAAGCGGCCTTCGTTGTCCAGAAACACGTTGAGACGCGCGCGCGCGCCGATGCGGTGATGGTGGCTACAGGTGGGGCAGACGTTCTGGTTCTGCTCCAGATCGGTCTTGTAGAGCACGGTTTCGCAGCTCGGGCATTTGATCCACAAGCCCTCGGGCACACTGCGCCGCTCAGCCGGGTCGGTGTGTTGGATTTTGGAGGGTAGAAGTTTTTCAAGCCAGGACATGGTGGGTTCCTTGTATGCGGTTTCGGCTGGATTATGAATCCAAAGCGGTGCGAATTTCTTGTAGGAAGGCCTGCGCTACTGCGCCGACCCGGTCCCGTGGCTGGTCTTCCAGCAGCTGGATGATCTTGCTGCCAATGACGACCGCATCCGCCACTTTAGAGATAGTCTTGGCGGTGGCCGCATCCCGAATGCCAAAGCCCACGCCCACCGGCACGCTGATGTGCTGGCGGATTCGGGGCAACATCGCTTCGACGGCATCGGTGTCCAAACTACCTGCACCTGTGACACCTTTGAGCGATACGTAATACACATAGCCGCTGGCGACGCGCGCAACTTGGGCCATGCGGGCATCGGTGCTGGTGGGAGCCAGCAGGAAAATCAAGTCCATGTCATGCGCGCGCAGGTCTGCCGCAAAGGTCTCGCACTCCTCGGGCGGGTAGTCCACGACGAGCACGCCGTCCACACCGGCGGCGGCCGCGTCTTTCACAAAGGGGCTGGAAACGCCCGCGACCGCGTGTTTTTGGTCATAGCGCTCGACAGGGTTGGCGTAGCCCATCAACACCACCGGCGTGCCTTGGTTGGCTTTGCGGAATTCACGCACCATGGACAAGACTTGGACCAGGCCAATACCAAAGGCCAGCGCTTTGTCGCCCGCCTTCTGGATGACCGGGCCGTCCGCGCTGGGGTCTGAGAAGGGCACACCCAGCTCAATCACGTCCGCGCCACCGGCCACCATGGCGTGCATGAGTTCCGGCGTGATGTCGGCGTAGGGGTAGCCGGCCGTAACAAAGGGGATGAGCGCCTTGCGCCCTTGGGCGGCCAGGGTTTGAAAGGTGGATTGAATGCGGCTCATGATGCTGCCCCTACCAAGGAGTTCATCACTGAATTTGCTACTATTTTTGTAGCTAACTTCGTCATGTTGACGGGGACTTCAGACACGTTTCCCTTCACAGTCTGGCCTGTGCAGCTCGGGCGGCAGAAAAAGTCGCCGTTGCTCAGGTCAGCCACCGTGCCAATGTCCTTGTCGCCACGACCGGACAGGTTGACCAAGATGGATTGGTCGGTGCGCATGGTTTTGGCGAGCTTCATCGCGTAGGCCACGGCGTGGCTGGATTCCAGCGCGGGGATGATGCCTTCGGTGCGGCACAAGTAGTGAAACGCGTCCAGCGCTTCCTTGTCGGTGATGCCGACGTATTCGGCGCGGCCAATGTCTTTCAGATAAGCGTGTTCCGGGCCGACGCCGGGGTAGTCCAGACCCGCGCTGATGCTGTGGGTCTCGGTCACTTGGCCGTTGTCGTCCTGCAGCACATAGGTGCGGTTGCCGTGCAGCACGCCGGGGCTGCCGCGTTGCAGCGAGGCGGAATGTTTGCCGCTGTCCATGCCTTCACCGGCGGCCTCAATGCCGATCAGACGTGTGCTGGCCTGATTGATGTAGGGGTAGAAAATGCCCATGGCGTTGGAGCCACCGCCCACACACGCCAGTACCGCATCGGGCTGGTCACTGTGGCAGCCCTGGGCTTTGAGCATCTCGGGCATCTGCACCAGACACTCCTTGCCGATCACGCTTTGAAAGTCGCGCACCATCATCGGGTAGGGGTGCGGGCCCGCCACCGTGCCGATGATGTAGAAGGTGTTGTCCACATTAGCCACCCAGTCGCGCATGGCCTCGTTCAGCGCGTCCTTCAGGGTTTTGCTACCCGACTCCACCGGCACCACAGTGGCACCCAATAGCTTCATGCGATATACATTGGGGCTTTGGCGTTTGACGTCCTCACTGCCCATATAGACCACACATTCCAGCCCGTAACGCGCGCAGATGGTGGCTGTGGCTACGCCATGCTGGCCCGCGCCGGTCTCGGCAATCACGCGCGGCTTGCCCATGCGTTTGGCCAGCATGGCCTGGCCGATGGTGTTGTTTATTTTGTGGGCACCGGTATGGTTCAGATCCTCACGCTTGAGGTAGATCTGGGCACCGTGACCCTGGTCATCGGCCATCTCACGGCTCATACGCGCCGCGTGGTAAATGGGGGAGGGGCGACCGACAAAGTGCGCCAATTCATACTCAAACTCCGCAATAAAGGCGGGGTCGTTCTGGTACTGGGCGTAGGCGGCTTTGAGTTCGTTGATGGCGTGGGTCAATGTCTCTGAGACAAAGCTGCCGCCGTAAATACCGAAGTGGCCCTTGTCGTCAGGCAAAGCGTAGGGTGCCCCATCAGGCTGGCTGTAGTTATTCATTTCAAATTCCTGCAAGGTTCTGGAGTTGCCTGTCGGCTGCGCGAACGGCAGCGACGAAGCGGTTGATTTTGTCGGCGTCCTTGATGCCCTTGAGGGTTGATCCGTCGGGGCCATCCACCTCGACGCCGGAGCTCACATCCACGGCCAGCGTTTTACAGCGCGGGCGCACCTGCAAAATGCCGTCGGCCACGTTTGCAGCATTCAGCCCACCACTCAAGACGAGGTGAGCGTTGACGCTTGGAGGAAGAAGTGACCAATTGAATGCCTTGCCGCCACCGCCATACCCTTCGACATGTGCGTCGAGCAAGATGGCCTGGGCGTTTGAGTAATCGAGCGCATATTTTACGAGGTCAAAGTTCCGCGCGCCATCTCCCAAAGGAATGCGTGCTGCACGCAGCCAGGCGCGGGTGTTGCCTAAAGTGGCTTCCAAACAGTCTTCGGGTGATTCTTCACCATGAAATTGAAGCGTAGTCCCCGTCAATATTGAATAGTCTGCTATTATTTTTGAAGCAGACTCGTTCACATAAAGCAGTACCGGTGTGATGAAAGGCGGCAGGCGTTTGGCCAGTTCGGCGGCACGCTCTATCGTGACAAAGCGCGGGCTCTTGGCGTAGCGCACAAAACCAATGGCGTCGGCGCCGGCGGTCACAGCAGTGTCGACATCCTGCTCACGCGTCAAGCCGCAAATCTTGATTCGGGTCCGGTAGTTGGGGTTCATGGCATCGAATCATACGCATCCGAGCGATCAGGCAAACCCCAGTGCGCTTCGTACCGGGGACCCAAAAAGTAGAGGCCGTCGGGGGAAAACGTGGGCGCGGCGGCATCCCGGTCGTGTGCATTCATCACGGTTTGAATCCATTCGGGCGGATATTTGCCCTGACCAATAGCCAGCAGGCAGCCCATGATGTTGCGAATCATGTGGTGCAGGAAGGCATTGGCCTCGAATTCAAAACGCCAGTAAGCGCCGCGTCGGCTAATCTCGATGCGCTGCAAGTCTTTGATGGGCGACAGTGCCTGGCAGGCAGATGCCCGGAACGACGAAAAATCATGCACGCCCAGCAAATGGTGGGAAGCAGTTTGCATAGATTCCAGATCGAGCGGGCGAAAAATCCATCCCACCCGGCCCGCATCCACACTGGGCCTGACGGGTGATGCCAACAAAATGTAGGCGTAGCGCCGCGTGATCGCGCTGGCACGGCAGTGAAAGGCATCAGGCACTTCTTGCGCCCATTGCACAGCAATGTCGCGCGGCAAATGGGCGTTGGTGCCGCGCACCCACGAGTTCACATCGCGTGTCAGCTGGGTGTCGAAATGGATGACCTGCATCAGTCCATGAACACCCGCATCGGTGCGGCCGGCGCACAAGGTTGAGACGCGGCGCTGCCCAGTTAACTGACCCAGAGCGGCTTCAAGCTTGTCTTGAACGGTAAGTCCAGACAACTGGCTTTGCCAGCCCTGGTAAGCCTGCCCGTTGTAACTGATGCCTAACGCCAACCGCACGGGCAGATTTGAAGGGTTGGCTGCTTAGTTCAGCTTGGCCAGCGCTTGCTGGGCGCGGATTTTCATGTCACCTGTCGCTTCGAGAATGACTTCTTCGATAAGTGCACGTGCGCCATCTTCATCGCCAATAGCGTTGAACTCTTCGGCTAACGCCAGTTTGGTGGTGAGTGGGTCTTCGGTGGGCAGTGCGACGGATGTGGTGGCCGCTTTATCGTTGTCACCCAAATCGAGTGACAGCGAATCCAAATCGAACTCCAGCATACCGGAGTCATTTGCTGGGGCTGCAGCTGCCACGGCCACTTCTCTGGGGGCAGCGGCAGTCAACGGCCCAGCGATGGTAGCGCCAAAGCTCACAGCAGCCTGCTGGCTGAAGTCTTCGCTGTCAGCGGTCAACGATGCGGGTAAATCGCCCAAACCTTCTAGGTCCGGCAAGGAAAACTCAATTAAATCACCGCTTTGTGCGGGGGCAGCCACAACAACGGGTGCAGATAGCGGTGCCGCCGCGATGGGCAGATCAAAGTCCATGTCCAGGGACGGAATGCCCATATCCACCGCCGGCATCTTGATGGTCTGGTCAGCAACAGGTGCCACCGTCGGTGCCGTGGCTTGCACAGCCTGCTCGTCGTCCAGCGAGAAATCGAGGTCAAGATCCAGGTCCAAATCGACAGATGGTGGGGCGCTGGCTTGCGATTCAATGGGCGTGGTAGCAGCTACCAAGCTGGCAACTTCGAGCAATGGCATGGGAGCGGAGGGCAGTGCGTCCGCTTCAGGCTTGCCACCAGGCTGGTACAGCGGGTTGGTGGGGTCAATGCTCAGGCCCAAGTCGCAGATGCGATCCCAATCCGCACCCTCACCACCGGTGGCTTTGTAGGCCCCTGTGGCGGCGGTTTCAAAGCTCTTGGCATCGCGTCGTTTGGCGTAGATATCCAACAGCTTTTGATGAATGGCGACACGCCCCGAGTTGGTTTTTAGCGCTTCTTTCAGAATTTCTTCAGCCTGGATATCGCGGCCATAGGCGAGGTAAACATCCGCTTCAGCGACGGGATCAACATCGTCAGCCGCATCCAACTGGCTGGGTGAGTAAACCATGGACGAACCGGAGGCGGCGCCATCGCTGGTATCAACGCGCTGGCCACCGCTGGCCCCGAAGAAGGAGTCTGGTTGCAGGCGACTTTCTAAAAAGGCACTGTCGTTAAGCGCTGCTTTTTTGCGCTGACGTGAGCGGTAAATCCCCAGGCCTGCCAGCAAAGCGATGATGCCAGCTGCCGCAGCGGGTACCAGCGGGTTCTCGATCAGCTGGTCAACCATGCTCGGCTCAGGTGTGGGCGTTGGGACAGGAATGGGCGCGCGCTTTATCGGGGCTGAAGCCACCGATACGGCGGCTGGAGTAGCTGCAGGTGTGACAACTTGTGTATCGGGCGCACTGGCCACCAGTGCCGGGGCAACCACAGCCGCAACCGGCACGGTGAGGGCTGTGGGTGCGGGCGCTGGGCTCATCGGTGCAGCCGTGGTGGTGCTTCCGAGTTTGCTCAGTTCATTGATGTTTTTGGCGACTTCAGCAGCCCGGGTGACAGCATCTTTGGCGGCCCTGTCTTTGGCGATCTTGTCGGCATCGGCCTGGGCTTTGATGGCGCCCTTGGACAAGGTCAATTTATCGGGTGCTGCTGTGCTCGGTTTCTTCTCTTCGACGCGTGTTTGCACACTGCCGCTGGCTTGCCGGTCTGCCGCCGCCACTTGTGCGGTAGGGGCGTTGGTCGCCAGTTTCTTACGAAAATCGTTGAAATCTTTGCTTTGCGCAATCACGGTCTGGGTAGCTTCTGCCGTGCCAATTAATTGGGCCTGCTCGGCACTTGGGACATTCATTACCGCACCGCTCTTGACGCGGTTGATATTGCTGTTGACAAACGCGTCAGGGTTAGCGCGCAGCAAGGCCACTAGCATCTGGTCAAGCGACACGTTGGCTGGTTTGGTGGCGAACGCAATCTTGCTGGCGGTGTCGCCAGGCTTCACTGTGATTTGACCGCCCTTCGCCTCCGGGGCTTTGGCTGTAGTGGGTGCGGTGGCTGGCGCAGGAGCAGATGCAGCTGGCGCGTTTGACCTGGGTGCGACTGGCACCGGGCGGCTTGTCGTCGCAGCCACCGGTGCGGGCACTGAGGCGGCTGCCGACGCTGATCCGCCTTGTGCCGTGATTTGAGGTGCGGTTGCGGCAGACGGCACGCGCAGACCAGGCGGATCGAACAACATGGTGTAGTCACGCACGATTCGCCCCGTGGCCCAGCTGGCTTCCAAAATCATGTCAACGAAGGGCTCGTTGATGGGCTTGTCGCTACTTAAACGGATGTAGGCACGGCCGTTGGCGCGGCGCTGCAGGCTCACCTGCAGGCCCGACATGGCTGCGTTGTACTCAAGACCTGCGGCCTTGAAGGCATCCGGTGTGGCGACGGAAGCTTTGAGCGATGACGACTCTTCGGAGTTGATGTCTGGAATATCGATCTCGGCCCGCAAGGGTTCGCCCAAAGCAGACTGAACGGTGATAGACCCGAGTGACAAGGCCACCGCCGAAGTCGCTGAAAAACCTAAAAATGCGGCGGCTGCTGCTGCCAGGGCAGTCTTGTGCCAAGGGTGTAATTTTGCGTTCAATTTGATAGCCTCCGGTGTTCGGACGAGTGGCCGTTGCTACCCGGTCAGTGGGCGAAAAAGCAAGCACTCAAAAGTTAAAAAGTACCTTAACATCAATGTCTTACGCTGACAAGCTGAGAAAGCTTTTAACTTCAGATGGCGGCGAATCACCGTCCAAACTGTCAGATTGTATGTTGTCAAACGACAACGACCCACCAGACGGACTGGAGGCCGTTGGGGGGCTGACATTGCTGTGTTCAGGCTACCAACAAAATGCGCAACATACGTCGCAACGGTTCGGCAGCTCCCCACAGCAGCTGGTCGCCCACGGTGAACGCGCCGACATAATCTGACCCCATCGCCAACTTGCGAATGCGCCCAACAGGAATCGTCATGGTGCCAGTCACGGCGACGGGGGTGAGGTCTTTGATGGTCGCTTCCCGAGTGTTGGGAATCACTTTGACCCACACGTTGTCGGCCGCAATCATGGCTTCGATATCTGCCACAGGGACATTCTTTTTCAGTTTGAATGTCAGGGCCTGGCTGTGGCAGCGCATGGCGCCCACACGCACACAAAAGCCGTCTACGGGAACGGCAGTGGTGCCGGCAAACCCCTCGCCCTGACCAAGAATTTTGTTGGTCTCAGCCATGCCTTTCCACTCTTCTTTGCTGGTGCCCCAGCCGAATTCGTCTTGCTGCTTGCCGATGCCCAGATCTTTGTCAATCCACGGAATCAGTGAGCCACCCAGGGGCACGCCAAAATTGGCCGTCTCTGCAGCGCTGAGAGAGCGTTGTTTGGCGATGACTTTGCGGTCGATTTCCAGAATGGCGCTTTTTGGGTCGTCCAGGAGTGATTTGACTTCGGCGTTCAGCGTGCCGTATTGGGTCAACAGCTCGCGCATGTGCTGAGCCCCGCCGCCGCTGGCTGCCTGGTAGGTTTGGGTGCTCATCCACTCGACCAGACCCGCTTTGTAAAGGGCGCCCACGCCCATCAGCATGCAACTCACCGTGCAATTGCCGCCCACCCAGGTGTTGCCACCGTCGTTGAGCGACTTCTGTATCACCGACCTGTTGACGGGGTCCAGAATGATGACCGCACTACTGTCCATGCGCAGCGTACTGGCTGCATCAATCCAGTGCCCAGACCAGCCCGCAGCGCGCAGCTTGGGGTAGACCTCAGACGTGTAGTCACCACCCTGGGCGCTGATGATGACATCGCAACGCGTGAGCGCAGCGATGTCGAATGCGTCTTTGAGGAGGCTCTCGTTCTTGGCCAACGTTGGGGCTTTGCCTCCCGCATTGGAGGTCGAAAAGAAGAGGGGTTCGATCAGGTCAAAGTCACCCTCAGCTTGCATGCGATCAATCAGCACTGAGCCGACCATGCCACGCCAGCCGACCAGGCCGACCAACGGAGTGCGCCCACCCGCAGTCAAATTATTCGCTGTCATCATGTTGATCTTTCAAATTATCGAGATTTCAAAACTTCAGCGACCGGACAACCGCGTCGCCCATCTCAAGGGTACTCACGCGCTTGGTTCCTGCGCTGTAGATATCGGCAGTGCGCAAACCCTGAGCCAGCACGGATTTAACGGCTGCTTCAATGCGGTCAGCAGCAACGGGCTGGTTCAGGCTGAAGCGCAGCATCATGGCGGCACTCAGAATGGTGGCCAGCGGGTTGGCGATGCCTTTGCCAGCAATATCGGGCGCGCTGCCGTGGCTGGGCTCGTACAGGCCCTGGTTGCTGGCGTTCAGGCTGGCGGAAGGCAACATGCCGATGGAGCCAGTCAGCATGGCCGCTGCATCCGACAGGATGTCGCCAAACATATTGCCGGTGACGATCACGTCAAACTTCTTGGGGGCTTTGACCAGCTGCATGGCGGCGTTGTCCACGTACATGTGGTCCAGCACCACGTCGGGATACTGCAAACCGACCTCTGACACCACGTCTTTCCAGAACTGGAAGGTTTCCAGCACATTGGCTTTGTCAACGCTGGTGACACGTTTATCCCGTTTGCGGGCCGCCTGAAAGGCAACGTGGGCGATGCGCTCAATCTCGGGGCGGCTGTAGCGCATGGTGTCAAACGCTTCTTCTGCACCAGGGAAGTGGCCATCGACTGCCGTGCGGCGACCGCGTGGCTGACCAAAGTAAATGTCCCCCGTGAGTTCACGGATGATCAGGATGTCCAATCCGGCGACCAATTCGGGCTTCAGGCTGGAAGCATCCACCAGTTGCTCGTAGCAAATGGCAGGGCGGAAATTGGCGAACAGGCCCAGGTTCTTGCGCAGGCCCAAAATGGCTTGCTCAGGGCGCAGCGGGCGATCTAGCTTGTCGTATTTCCAGTCACCGACGGCACCGAACAACACGGCATCAGCCTCTTTGGCGAGTTTGAGTGTGGTATCGGGCAGCGGGTGACCGTGTGCTTCAAACGCGGCGCCGCCAACCAGTGCGGTCTCCATTTCGAATTTGAGATCCAGAACGTTGAGGACTTTGATGGCCTCTGCAACGATTTCTGGTCCGATGCCATCACCTGGCAATACTGCAATTTTCATAGCAAACTATTCAATGGTTACGGGGACTTGAGGGGTTTTTTACTCAATAAACTACTGTTAATGGTCAATTTGACCTGCCAGCGTGTGTGCCAGCCACGGCTTCTGTGCCAATCGTTGCGCTTCAAACGCCTTGATCTTGTCAGACTGTCGCAGCGTCAAGCCAATGTCGTCAAAACCGTTGAGCAGGCAGTATTTGCGAAACGGCTGTACGTCGAACGGCAACTCGTCGCCTTGCGGTTTGACGATGACCTGGCGTGCCAGATCAATGGTGAGCTGGTAGCCGGGGAAAGCCAGCGCTTCATCAAACAACACAGCTACTTTCTGTTCGCTCAGTACGATAGGCAGCAAGCCATTCTTGAAGCTGTTGTTGAAAAAGATGTCGGCGTAGCTGGGTGCAATGATGGCTCTAAAGCCGTATTGATCCAGCGCCCAGGGCGCATGTTCACGCGACGATCCACAGCCAAAGTTCTTGCGGGCCAGCAAGACGGACGCGCCCTTGTAGCGTGGCAGGTTGAGTACAAAGTCAGGGTTGACTTGGCGGCTGGTTGGGTCTTGCCCTGGAAAGCCGGCATCCAGATAGCGCCAGGCGTCAAATAGGTTCTCGCCAAAACCGGTCTTGCGGATCGACTTCAAAAACTGCTTGGGAATGATGGCGTCGGTATCGACGTTTTCGCGGTCCATAGGTGCCACGAGACCTTTGTGTACAGTGAATTTTTGCATCTTGTGTATCTCAAATATTGTCGTGTTCAGGCGAACTTGCGCACGTCAACAAAGTGGCCGTGCACTGCAGCAGCGGCGGCCATCGCAGGGCTGACGAGATGAGTACGTCCGCCTGCGCCTTGACGGCCTTCAAAATTACGATTGCTGGTAGAAGCACAACGTTCGCCTGGCTCCAGCTTATCGGCATTCATGGCCAGGCACATAGAGCAACCCGGTTCGCGCCACTCAAAACCAGCAGCCTTGAAGATCACGTCCAGGCCTTCACGTTCGGCTTGTTCCTTGACCAGACCTGAGCCGGGCACCACCATGGCCAGTTTGACGTTTTTGGCCACCTTTTGCCCCAGTTGCTTCACGATGGCCGCGGCTTCACGCATGTCTTCAATGCGGCTATTGGTGCACGAGCCAATGAACACCTTGTCGATGAAGATGTCGTTGAGCAGCTTGCCGGGCTCCAGGCCCATGTAAACCAGCGCGCGTTCAATTGCGTCACGCTTGTTGGTATCTTTTTCTTTGTCGGGGTCGGGCACGCGGTCGTCCACGCCCAACACCATTTCTGGCGACGTGCCCCAGGTGATCTGGGGAATAATTTGCGAGGCATCCAGCTCAACCAGTGTGTCAAATGAGGCATCTGCATCAGATTGCAAGGTATTCCAGTAGGCAACGGCATGGTCCCATTCGGCACCACCCACGAATTTGCCGGAAATCGAATCGGTGCCCGGCGCCAGCAGGCGGCCCTTGAGGTAGTCAATGGTCTTGTGATCGACCGCCACCAGGCCGGCGCGCGCACCGGCTTCAATCGCCATATTGCAGACCGTCATGCGGCCTTCCATGCTGAGTGCGCGAATGGCGGAGCCCGCAAATTCAATGGTGTAACCCGTGCCACCGGCCGTACCAATTTTGCCGATGATGGCCAACACGATGTCTTTGCCACTGCAGCCCTTGGGCAGTGTGCCTTCCACGCGCACCAGCATGTTCTTGGCTTTTTTGGCCAGCAGGGTTTGCGTGGCCATGACGTGCTCGACCTCGCTGGTGCCAATGCCATGGGCCAATGCGCCGAACGCACCGTGGGTAGAGGTGTGGGAATCGCCGCATACGACGGTCATCCCCGGCAAGGTGGCACCGTTCTCGGGGCCAATCACATGCACGATACCCTGGCGCTTGGACAGAAACGGAAAGTAGGCGGCCGAGCCGTATTCCTTGATGTTGCTGTCCAGCGTGGTGATCTGCTCTTTGCTGATGGGGTCCGTGATGCCGTCATACCCAAGCGCCCAGCCCGTTGTGGGCGTATTGTGGTCCGCGGTGGCCACGATGGAGCTGATGCGCCACACTTTTCGCCCCGCCTGACGCAGGCCTTCAAAAGCTTGCGGACTGGTGACTTCGTGAACCAAGTGGCGGTCGATGTAGAGAACGGTGGTGCCGTCATCTTCCATGTGGACGACATGCTCGTCCCAAATCTTGTCGTAGAGCGTGCGACTCATAATTTTGATTCCTGTGAAGCCTTGATTTTAATCGCCTCATGAATGACAAACCCCGGCATCGCCGGGGGTTGATTCACTCTATTTGCCCGGCATTGCCCGGGTTGATCGAGGTGGGCGATGAACTGAAGCCTATCGGCTGGCTAGCGGTTTCACGTCACGGGCGTCGGAGCCAGTGAATAACTGGCGCGGACGGCCAATTTTGTACTCGGGGTCACCAATCATTTCGTTCAATTGGGCAATCCATCCCACGGTGCGTGCCAAGGCAAACACGGCAGTGAACAGAGACACGGGGATACCAATGGCGCGCTGCACGATGCCTGAGTAGAAGTCCACGTTGGGATAAAGCTTGCGAGACACGAAGTATTCGTCTTCCAGCGCAATTTTTTCCAGAGCCATGGCCAGCTTGAACAGCGGGTCGTTTTCCAAGCCCAACTCGGCCAGCACTTCCTTGCAGGTTTCTTGCATGAGCTTGGCACGTGGGTCGTAGTTTTTGTAAACGCGGTGACCAAACCCCATCAGCTTCACACCGGAATTTTTGTCCTTGACCTTTTCCATGAACTCACTAACTTTGCTGATACCACCCATTTTTTGGATGTCTTCCAGCATGTTCAGGCAGGCTTCATTGGCACCACCGTGCGCTGGGCCCCATAGGCAAGCCACACCGGCTGCGATGGCTGCAAACGGGTTGGTACCGGACGAGCCGCACAGGCGGACGGTCGAGGTGGATGCATTCTGTTCATGGTCAGCGTGCAGCGTGAAGATGCGGTCAACGGCGCGCTCTAACACGGGGCTGACTTTGTATTCCTCGCACGGTGTGGCAAACATCATGTGCAGGAAGTTGCCGGCGTAGCTCAAATCGTTGCGTGGGTACATGTAAGGCTACCCACGGTGTACTTGTAGGCCATAGCGACCAGCGTTGGCATTTTCGCAATCAAGCGAATCGCGGCAATCTCGCGGTGCTCAGGATTGTTGATGTCCGTGCTGTCATGGTAGAACGCCGACAAGGCACCGACCAAGCCAGTCATGATGGCCATGGGGTGGGCATCCCGGCGAAAGCCACGCAGAAAGAACTGCATTTGCTCGTTGACCATGGTGTGCATGGATACCAAGCGGCTGAATTTAGCTTTGCCTTCTGCATTAGGCAACTCACCGTATAGCAACAGGTGACAGGTTTCCATGAAGTCGCAATTGGTGGCCAACTGCTCGATAGGGTAGCCACGGTAAAGCAACTCACCCTTGTCGCCGTCAATGTAAGTGATGGCCGATTGGCAAGAAGCCGTCGACAAAAACCCCGGATCGTAAGTGAACATGCCGGTTTGCGCATACAACTTGCGAATGTCAATGACATCCGGGCCGACGCTGCCTTGGTAGACCGGCATCTCGACGCTGGGGCTGCCATTGCTAAAGGACAGGGTGGCTTTTTTATCGGCTAGCTTCATTTTTGACCTTTCAAAGGGTTTCTCTCAACATACTCAAAACTTCACGAACATCTGGTTTGTCCAGCACCGGGTTGACCACTTCAAGCGGCTTTCGTGCCAGGTGCAAGTCCAGCAAATCGTTGTCACTGAGGTCCATCAATTCGCCAAGTGCATCGGCTTGACCCAAGGTCAGGCTGGTCTCAAAGCGCTTGAAAAACCGCTCAATGAACAAATCATTCTCAAGCAAACCGCGGCGACAACGCCACTTGAGCTTGCTCAAAGCACGTTCGCCAATCAACTCATCCGGGCTTGCCAAATTGGTCACGACAACTTCTATTAGAGGAATTTTTCGCTCTTAAACGGTAATTAGACGGTTCTAAGAACCATCATTTCCTTGATCTTGCCGATGGCCCGTGTTGGGTTCAGACCCTTGGGGCACACGTCAACGCAGTTCATGATGGTGTGGCAACGAAACAGACGGTACGGGTCTTCAAGGTTGTCCAGGCGCTCGGCAGTGGCTTCGTCACGACTGTCGGCAATAAAGCGATAGGCTTGCAGTAATCCTGCAGGGCCAACAAACTTGTCAGGGTTCCACCAGAAGCTGGGGCAGCTGGTGGAGCATGCGGCACACAGAATGCACTCGTACAGACCGTTGAGTTCTTCGCGCTCTTCGGGACTTTGCAGACGCTCTTTCTCGGGCGGTACGTTGTCGTTGATCAAATAGGGTTTGATCGAGTTGTATTGCTTGAAGAACTGAGTCATATCCACGATCAAGTCGCGAATCACAGGCAGGCCGGGCAGAGGTTTGAGAACAATGGTACCCGTCAAGGTGCGCATGTTGGTCAGGCAGGCCAAACCGTTTTTGCCGTTGATGTTCAAGGCATCCGAGCCACAAACACCTTCACGGCATGAACGACGAAACGAGATCGCGGGGTCAACAGCCTTCAGCTTCATCAAGGCATCCAGCAGCATGCGCTCGCTGCCGTCCAGCTCAACCTCGATGGTCTGCATGTACGGCTTGGCATCGGTATCCGGGTCGTAGCGGTAGATGGAAAAAGTACGTTTTGCCATGGGTAGTTCTCGGTCTATTGAAGAATTAGAAGGTGCGCGTCTGAAGCTTGATGCTCTCAACCGTCAGCGGCTTCATTTGCACGGGCTTGTAGCTCAAGCGGTTACCTTCCTTGTGCCATAGCGTGTGCTTGTGCCACTCGGCATCATTGCGACCATTGGGGTGCTCTGGCGTGTCGGCGTAGTCGTCAACGGTATGGGCACCACGGCTTTCGCGACGTGCCGCTGCCGACACAATGGTGGCCTCTGCAGCCTCAATCAAGTTTTCAACTTCCAGCGCTTCAATGCGGGCGGTGTTGAACACCTTGGACTTGTCTTTGAGATTGATGTTTTTGACGCGTTCACGCAAAGCTGCAATTTTGACCACGCCTTCATCCAGCGTCGCCTGTGTGCGGAACACACCGGCATACAACTGCATGGCGGCACGAATGTCATTGGCCACGTCTTGGGCGTATTCGCCACCCGTGGTGCCGTCCAAATGCGCCAGGCGTGCCAGCGTTGCATCGGCCGCGTTGGCAGGCAAAGGTTTGTGCACCTGGTTTTTGTTGTTGAATTCAACGATGTGGTTACCCGCAGCGCGGCCAAACACCAATAGGTCCAGCAATGAATTCGTGCCCAAACGGTTGGCCCCATGCACGCTGACGCATGAACACTCGCCCACGGCGTACAGGCCGTTCACCACTACGCTCTTGTTGTCAGCATCTTGTGTGACGACCTGGCCGTTGATGTTGGTGGGGATTCCCCCCATCTGGTAGTGAATGGTGGGCACGACTGGAATCGGCTCTTTGGTGATGT
>JANOLC010000539.1:0-11381 GCA_031419575.1 Burkholderiales bacterium
CCTGATCAATGACCGGCTCAAAGACTTGAGCGAAGCCGAAGGCGCCAAACAAGCCAGCAAAGAAGGCTTGGCCCTGTCCGGCACACCCGGTCACGACCCGTTGGGTGACCTGATTGCTCAAAAGAACAAGAAACCTGGTGCGCCCGCCAGCAGCCCCGCAAAACCCACCGTAGAAGCGCCCCCGGAGACCCCGTCAGCAGCCTCGTCTGCCTCTGCGCCCAAGAATTCAGTCACTACTAACTCCATAGCAAACTATTCAACATCAACGGGGACTACAGGCATAAATGATTCCAAAAATTCAGAATTAGGCTCCAAAACTGACCGTCTGATCATCATCGCCCTGGACCCCGGCCACGGCGGGGAAGACCCCGGTGCCATTGGTCCTGGTGGCACGCGCGAAAAAGATGTGGTGCTGCGCCTGGCGCACACTTGCGTGACCGCATCAACGCCGCCACTGTCAAAAGCGGCCCTGGCGGAAAACTCCAGCTGGCCATGCGCGCCTACCTGACGCGCGATGCTGACTTTTTTGTGCCCCTGCACATCCGCGTGCAAAAAGCCCAGCGGGTGCAGGCGGATTTGTTTGTCAGCATTCACGCCGATGCTTTTTTCACCCCACACCCGCAAGGGGCCAGTGTGTTCGCGCTGAGCCAGGGCGGCGCGTCCAGCTCAGCGGCCCGCTGGATGGCCGACAAAGAAAACAAGGCGGACCTGATTGGTGGCCTCAATGTGCGCGCCAAAGATGCCCAGGTACAACGCGCCCTGCTGGACATGAGCACCACGGCACAAATCAACGACAGCCTGAAGCTGGGCAGCGCCATGCTGGGTGAAATTGGGCGGGTCGGCAAACTGCACAAACCCCATGTGGAGCAGGCCGGGTTTGCCGTGCTGAAGGCCCCGGACATTCCTAGCGTGCTGGTGGAAGCCGCCTTCATTAGCAACCCGCAAGAAGAAAGCAAGCTCAACAGCACCGAGTACCAAGACCAACTGGCGGATGCCTTGATGCGCGGCATTGAGCGGTATTTTGCGAAGAACCCGCCGCTGGCGAGGAACCGGTCGGTTTGAGATTTTTTCAAATTCTCAGGGTTTTCCATTACTAAATTAACTTGATTTAGTAAGTAGCTTTCAACTATAGTTCCGCTGCGCTTCAACGCAAACCCGTTTTTTTATCACTTTTCCGTTCAACCCTTACTCACTTATACCGAGGAGACTTCCATGAAGAAAACCACACTGGCCCTGACCGCTCTGGCTTTTGCCACTGCCAGCGCAACTTCCGCCTTCGCCGCAGAACCCGTCATTGGCCTGATCACCAAGACCGAAAGCAACCCCTTTTTTGTAAAGATGAAGGAAGGTGCTGAAGCAGCTGCCAAGAAAGCCGGCGCAAAACTGCTCAGCGCTGCAGGCAAGCAAGACGGCGATACCGCTGGCCAAATCACCGCGATGGAAAACATGGTCGCCGCCGGTGCCAAGACCATCCTGATCACGTCGTCGGGCGACGCAATCGTCCCCACCATCAAGAAAATCAAGGCGCAAGGCGTGCAAGTGATTGCGCTTGACAGCCCGGTTGACGAAGCCGATGCCCTGTTTGCCACCAACAACTACAAAGCCGGTGAATTGATTGGCCAATACGCCAAGGCCGCGTTGAAGGGCAAGAAGCCCGTTATCGCCACCATGGACTTGTTTCCTGGCCACCCCGTGGGCGCACAGCGTCACAACGGTTTCCTGGCTGGTTACGGCCTGAAAACACTGGACGCCAAAAGCAACGAGTTGGCCAAGCCAGACGAAGTGGTTTGCATGGCTGACAGCTTTGGCGACGCCGCCAAGGGCCAGACCGGCATGGAAAACTGCTTGCAGAAGAACCCTAACATCAACGTGGTGTACGCCATCAACGAACCCGCAGCTGCTGGCGCTTAC
Source organism: Burkholderiales bacterium (assembly GCA_031419575.1). GTDB lineage: Bacteria > Pseudomonadota > Gammaproteobacteria > Burkholderiales > Burkholderiaceae_C > JANYCG01. The sequence continues at coordinate 1,912 of JANOLC010000539.1, forward strand.
AAAGCATTGAAGGCCGCGGGTAAAGAAAAAGATGTGGTGATCTTGGGCGTTGACGGCATGTGCAGCAATGGCGTGGGCAACGTGGAGAGCGGCGTCATTGCGGCCACCAGCATGCAATACCCCTTGAAAATGGCTGCCATGGGCGTGGCCGCTGGCGTGCAATATGCCAAGGATGGCAAGCGTCAAACGGGTTACATCGACACGGGTGTGGATTTGGTGGCTTCCAAGCCCATGGCGGGCGTCAAGAGCATTGATACCAAGACCGCTCGCGGTCAGTGCTGGGGCGATTAATTTGCTTCTTTCTCAGGTCACGCTCAATACGTGATCTGAGGGCTCAGCCAAAACCGGGCCACCGTTACAACGGGCCCGGTTCCCGAAAGCCCCTTACGCCAGGGGTTCTCTACCCTCCTTCAAGCTCATCCCATGAACACGCTAAAAGCCAAACTCCCCCCAATGGGAACGCTAGGTCCAGCTATCGCTCTGGTGCTGGCCTGTGCCTTCTTTTCGTTTCAGCATGAAAACTTCTTGACGATCAAGAACTTTTCACTCATCTTGCAGCAGGTTATGGTGGTGGGCACCATCGCTATCGGCCAAACGCTGATCATCCTGACGGCGGGTATTGACCTGTCGTGCGGCATGGTCATGGCCTTGGGTTCCATCGTGATGACCAAATTCGCAGCCGACTACGGTCTGAGCGCACCGGTCGCTATTTTGTGCGGCATTACTGCCACGGCCCTGTTTGGCCTGATCAACGGTTTGCTGGTGACGCGTCTCAAGCTGCCACCGTTCATTGTGACCCTGGGCACCCTGAACATTGCTTTTGCCATCACCCAGTTGTATTCACGGGCGCAAACCATCACCCAAATTCCCGATGGCATGAACCTGCTGAGCGAGACCTTCGGTTTTGGTGGCGCGCGGGTGTCTTACGGCGTGGTGTTGATGCTGATGCTGTATATCGCAACCTGGCTTTGGTTGCGCGATACCGCGCCGGGCCGCCACGTTTACGCCGTGGGCAACAGCCCTGAAGCCACCCGCCTGTCAGGTATCTCCACCGACAAAGTGTTGCTGGGCGTTTATGTGCTGGCCGGAGTTTTTTACGGTATTGCCGCCACGCTGAGCGTCGCCCGCACCGGCGCTGGTGACCCCAATGCCGGGCAAACCGAAAATCTGGATGCCATCACCGCGGTGGTGTTGGGCGGCACCAGCCTGTTCGGTGGGCGCGGCATTATCTTGGGCACCTTGATGGGCGCGATGATTGTGGGCGTATTCCGCAACGGCTTGACGCTGATGGGGGTGTCGTCGGTCTATCAAATATTGGTGACCGGTGTTCTGGTGATTCTGGCGGTTGCGGCCGATCAAATGTCTCGTAAAGGAGCACGCTAATGAGCACCGCTGTTTCAAACCACAAAGTCGTGATGCGGGCCACCGGCCTGGTCAAACGCTACGGCCAGGTAACGGCCCTCGACGGCGCTGACTTTGAATTACGTGCCGGAGAAATCCTGGCTGTGATTGGCGACAACGGTGCTGGCAAGTCGTCTTTGATCAAATGCCTGTCTGGTGCCACGATTCCCGACGAAGGTGAAATCCGGCTGGACGACCAGGTCATCCACTTCAAAAGCCCCATCGACGCCCGCCGCGCTGGGATTGAGACCGTGTACCAGGACTTGGCCGTGGCCCCCGCCATGACAATTGCCGAGAACCTGTTTTTAGGCCGCGAGATTTGCCGCCCCGGCTTCATCGGCCAATTTTTGCGTCTGCTGGACAAGAAAAAAATGCTGGCTGAGAGCATCGCCCGCATGAACGACCTGAAAGTGGGCATCCGCTCCATGACGCAGGCGGTCGAAACGCTGTCGGGTGGTCAGCGCCAGTGCGTGGCCGTCGCCCGCGCCGCAGCCTTTGCCCAGCACGTGGTCATCATGGACGAGCCCACCGCCGCGTTGGGCGTGAAAGAAGGCAACATGGTGCTCGAGTTGATTCGCCGCGTGCGCGACAAGGGTCTGCCCGTGGTGCTGATTTCCCACAACATGCCACATGTGTTTGAGGTGGCCGACCGCATCCACATTGCCCGGCTGGGCAAGCGCGCTGCGGTGGTGGACCCCAAACATATCAGCATGAGCGACACGGTGGCGGTGATGACGGGTGCAAAATCAGTGGATGAATTGCCGGATATTGCGCGCGCCTAAACAAATGACCAACAGGGAGCTGACAAGTGCTTAAGGGAATAGACCCGCTGATCACACCAGAGCTGATCAAGCTGCTGATGGAGATGGGCCATGACGATGCCATCGTGCTGGCCGATGCCAACTTCACCGCCATGAGCCTGGGCGCAGGCAAGACGGTGATCCGTCTGCCGGGGGCCGGCATGGTCCAGGTGGTGCGGGCGATTGCTTCTGTGATGCCACTGGCATCTGACGTGGTGCACCCCGTGGCTTTTATGCAAGTGTCCGACACTGTGGCACCTTATTTTTCGGGCTTGCAGCGCGATGTGCTGGGGCTGCTGCAGAGTAGTTTATTGCCGCATCAAACGCCCGAGTCAGTGGAGCGATATGCCTTTTATAGCCGCACCCGCAGCGCCTGCGCCATCGTCGTGACGGGCGAACTGCAGCCGTTTGGCAACTTTATTCTGCGCAAAGGCGCCATCGGTGAAAATCTGCGTCCATGACGCCCATCCCGCATATCTCGCTTGAACCACCATCCCGCCCTGCCCCGCTGCTGCGCCCGCGCGGTTCCAACCATGTGGGGATGCGCCAGTTCAACGAGCGCGTGGTGCTGCAAGCCATTCGCCAGAACGGAAGCCTGCCCAAAGCCGACCTGGCGCGCTTGACCGGGCTGACCGCCCAAACCATTGGCCTCATCACCACCCGACTAGAAGAAGATGGCCTGCTGATCCGCCACAACCCGGTGCGGGGTCGCATCGGGCAGCCATCTGTGCCGTTGGCGCTTAACCCCGATGGCGCGTTTTCGATTGGCATCAAGATAGGTCGTCGCAACACCGATTGGCTTTTGGTGGACTTCACCGGCCGCGTGCGCCTGCGCAAGACGCTGCCTTACCCGTTCCCTGAAGTGACCCACCTGCTACCGGCACTGGGCGCCAATATGAGGGCGTTGCAAGCGGAGTTGGGGTCTTTGAGTTCACGGCTGGTCGGCGTGGGCGTGGCCGCCCCATTTCAGTTGGGCGGTTGGCACAAGATGCTGGGCCTGTCCAGCACTCAGTCCAACCGCTGGAACGAGATTGACCTCAGCGCCGAAGTTCAGACCATGACCGACCTGCCCGTCAGTTTTGCCAAAGACGCCTCCGCCGCCTGCGTGGCAGAGCTGGTAGCCGGGCGCGGGCGCGATCTGAAAAGCTTTCTGTACCTGTTTGTTGACACCTTTGTGGGGGGCGGACTGGTCATCAACTCGCATTTGCACAGCGGCACTCATGGCAACGCGGGGGCTGTGGCCTCACTGCCGCTGCACGCCGCAGAGGTATCTTCTGCAACTTCCGAGGCCTGCAGCGCAACCCAACCCTCGCAGTTGATCGACCAAGCCTCGTTGTGGGATCTGGAGCAACGCTTCAAAGCGCAAGGCCTGGACCCAGCCGCCGCCTATGACGACCGCGCCGTGTTGAGCCCCTATGCTGAAGTGAGCAACGCGTGGGTACAGCGCGCCGCTATCGCACTGGCGCATTGTGTGGTCAGCGGCACTGCGTTTCTGGATTTGGATGCGGTGGTGATTGATGGTTCGCTCTGTCGAGCGCTGCTGCAGCAACTCATAGCGCAGACCAAGGCGGACTTGTCCCGCTACAACGCCGAAGGGCTGTGGCCTGCCACCGTGCTGGCGGGCAGCATTGGTTCGGACGCCCGCGCCTTGGGCGGTGCTTTGTTGCCCTTGCACGCCAACTTTGCGCCGGACAAAGACCTGTTCTTAAAAGCGACAACTTAGCCTTTGCGCCGCGCCTTCCAGGCACCCCACAACACAAACAGTCCAGGAATCAAGATCATCGCCCAGATGATTTTGTCCAAGTTGGTTTTGACGAACGGAATATTGCCAAAAAAGTAACCAATGGTGATGATGCCGCCCACCCAAAGCGCGCCACCCGTTACATCATAAAAAGTGAATTTGCTGCGCGTCATACGGGCCACCCCCGCCACAAACGGTGCAAAAGTGCGCAAAAACGGCATGAACCGCGCCGCAACGATGGTGATGCCCCCATATTTTTCATAAAACGCATGGGCTTGGTTGAATGCGTTTTTATTAAAAAATTTCGAGTCTTCCCACTGAAAAACACGTGGCCCAAAGTAGTGACCGATGGTGTAGTTGGACTGGTTGCCCAGCACGGCTGCCACAAACAGCAAGCCCACCGACAGCGGGTAGCTCATCAGCCCCACGCCACACATGGCACCCACCACAAACAGCAGGGAGTCGCCGGGTAAAAATGGCATCACCACCACCCCGGTTTCGACAAAAATGATCAGAAAAAGCAGGGCGTACACCCACAGGCCGTAGGTGGTGACAAACGACTCCAGGTGTTTATCGACGTGCAGGATGAAGTCCAATAAAAAGCTGAGTATTTCCATAGGGGTGAATTATCTCTGCAACTTAAAATGCTACTGTGAATTCCCTCCCCCGCCGCCCCATTCGCGAATTGCCCGATGAACTGATCAGCCAGATCGCCGCTGGTGAAGTGGTAGAGCGCCCGGCCTCTGTCGTTCGTGAGCTGGTCGACAACGCACTGGATGCGGGCGCAAGCCAGGTCACGGTGCGGCTGCTGTCGGGTGGTGTGCGGCTGATTTCGGTCGAAGATGACGGCATGGGCATCTTGCCTGATGAGCTGCCGATAGCCTTCAAACGCCATGCCACCAGCAAGATCACCAGCCTGCTGGATCTGGAGTCCGTGAGCACCATGGGCTTTAGGGGTGAGGCGCTGGCCGCTATCAACTCCATAGCTGATTGTTCAATCTACACGAGGACTAGCGGCCAATCCAATGCCTATTCTCTGGAGGGGCGAACCGGGGAGCTTAACCCCGTGGCACGCGCCGTCGGCACCACCGTTGAGGTCAAGGAACTGTTTTACAGCACCCCGGCGCGGCGCAAATTCTTAAAAACCGATGCCACCGAATTGTCCCATTGCGTGGAAGCCGTGCGTCGCCACGCCCTGGCCCGCCCGGATGTGGGCTTTGCCATCTGGCACGAGGGAAAGCTGGTAGAGCAGTGGCGCAAGTGCGGCACTTTGGGTGCGGATGCAGTTGGGGCAGTTGACCAAGAGATCAACGCCCGTTTTACCGCTCTGGACCAGCGCCTGGCCGACGTGCTGGGCAGCGATTTTGTAGATCGCTCAGTGCGGGTGGACTACCGCACCCAAAGCAACAGTCATCTGGAGAGCGCACCCACCGTGCGCGTGTGGGGCCGCGCGGGCATTCCCGATGCGGCGCGTGCCCGGGCCGACCAACAGTTTTGCTACGTGAACGGCCGCTTCGTGCGTGATAAGGTGCTCACCCACGGCGCGCGCAGTGCGTATGAAGACGTATTACACGGCCACCGCCAGCCCGTTTATGCGCTGTATGTCGAGATCGACCCCACGCGTGTGGATGTCAACGTGCACCCGACCAAGATTGAGGTTCGTTTTCGCGACAGCCGCGAAGTGCACCAGGCCGTGCGGCATGCGGTGGAGGATGCGCTGGCCACACCACGCGCGGGCGGAGCATCGGAAATCACGCGCTCTGGCGTGGCTTCAGAACATTCCCCCCCAGACCTCCCAAATCGACCTGCAGTGCAAATTCAAGCCTCAAACAGCTCGCAAGTCCCTGCCAGATGGCCACAGTCTGCTATCAATTTTGAAAATCCTGTGGGTCATCGCGTGGAAGATGTTGGTGCACTTTGGCAGAGGTCGCCCCAGCCACCCGCTCGGGTCGAGCCCGCTGGCGATTGGCCCCTGGGCCGTGCCTTGGCGCAATTGCAGGGCATCTACATCCTGGCCGAAAACACCCAAGGGTTGATCGTGGTGGACATGCATGCCGCGCATGAACGCATCGTCTATGAGCGGCTGAAAACGCAGATGGACGCCCTCAATTTCGCAGGCTCGAAAACAGGCTCAGGAACAGGCCGTGACGCTGGCGCAGCCCAAGGCCTGGCCAGCCAGCCGCTGCTGATTCCCGCCACCTTCGCCGCCACACCACTTGAAGTCGCCACGGCACAGGCCAATGCCGAAGCGCTGGGCACGCTCGGCCTGGACATCACACCGTTTTCACCCAAAACACTGGCCGTGCGTGCCGTGCCGGTGGCTTTGGCAAACGGCGACGCCACCGAACTCGCGCGCAGTGTGTTGGCCGAGCTGGCCCAGCACGACGCCAGCACCGTCATCCAGCGGGCGCAAAACGAGTTGTTGTCCACCATGGCCTGCCACGGGGCGGTGCGGGCCAACCGCAAACTCACCGTTGAAGAAATGAATGGCCTGCTGCGCCAGATGGAAGCCACCGACCGCTCGGACCAATGCAACCACGGGCGGCCAACCTGGCGGCAAATTACGGTGAAAGAACTGGATGGGCTGTTTATGCGCGGGCGCTGATCAGGCCGGTGGGTTGAAAACGCACACCCGGTTGCGCCCCTGTGCTTTTGCGATGTACAGGGCTTGGTCTGCGGACTGGAAAAGCATGTCAATGTCACTCACATCCCTGGCAGACGCAGCGACCAGCCCAAAGCTGGCCGTGACGCTATAACTGTCGTGATCCAGAGTCTTAAAAACGGCCTTGGCAATTGACTCCTTCAAGCGGTCAGCCAAAATTCTGGCTGACTCGACATCACAATCGGTAACCAGCACGACAAACTCTTCACCACCGTAACGGGCCAAAGTGTCCGTGGTGCGAAATTCTTGTTGCGCCAGCGCTGCAATCTGCACCAGCGCGATGTCTCCGACCGCATGACCAAACCGGTCGTTGATCGATTTGAAATGGTCGATGTCAAAAACAATCAAAGCCACAGACCAACCTCGGCGCCGGCTGGCCGCCAATTGCTGATTGGCACGCGCCATGAACTCCCTGCGATTGAGAATACCTGTCAGGTAGTCCACAGACGACGCCTGGCGAAGTTGCTCTACGAGTTGCTCCCGCTCAACTTCAAGTTGCCGCTTGGCTTCACTGGTCTTTTTCAGGGCCAGAACCGCGTTTTGCATATCGCCAATTTCATCGCTGCGGGTGGTTGACGGCAATGGCGTGTCGAGCTTGCCATCCGCTATGGCAACCACAGCACGGGTGTACCTCAGCAAGGGTTTCAGAACGCGGTGACGCACCAGCAGAAAAACCGACATCTCGATCATCAGCACCACACCCCCCAGGACAGCATGAAGAGTCAGGTTGCGTGTGGCCTGAGCATGGCTGCGTTGCGCACCCTCCCGTGCCACCGAAAAAAGCACATCGCGCAGTGCCACGATAGAGGCCATCTCCTTCACGTAGATAGCAGCAAACTGTCCAGTGTCCATCTTGTAATCACCCGTTGTCAGACCAATGCCCACCATGTTCTCGATGAAGGGCAAGCCCACCGAAAAATAGCGGCTTTCCATCGTGGCAAAAGCCTCTCTGACCTCGGGAGCGTCCGTATTGGCACGCACCTGCAAAGCGATCATTCTGTGCAACTGCTCAATACGGCCCAGCAGGATGGGAATGTCTCTCCGGGCTTGCTCGCCCAGCACAACCCTGGCCGTCAAAGCGGCAGTGAATTTGGAGCCAACCCGACCCGCATATTCACGCAACTCGGCCGCCAGACGTGCCCCCGCCAAAGGCAGCGTCAGCGCGGGATCAGCCCGCTCGGCATTGACCGACAGCAAGGTAACGCCTTCCAGTGTGGTGTCGATCACCCGAAACATCAGTGCAATGGGCGCGCCAGTCACCTGCCCCGCATCGGCCATCCGACGCTCCAACGGCAAAGCGGCCACGCGGTCGACCTCCTTGCGGGCCCAGGTCAACTCGTCACGGGCACTGGCTATTTGGGCTGATGCTGCCACGTGCACCGGCTTGCCAGACCCAGCCAGCGAGGCCAACGCGGCGCTGATTGCACTATCACTGGCCGCGCGGGCGGTCGCCAAACGCTGGCGTTTCGACGGGTCAGGCGGCTCACTATCGCCCAACACGGCATTGGTGGGGCCACGCTCAAACGAGGCTAATTCCGCCACCTTGATCGCCTGATAAGTCAGGTTCATGGCCTCTAAGCCTGTCTTCGCGGATGTGACGGCTTGCCAGTCACGCACAACAAATTGGGCCAGCATGATGGACACCAGTGTCAGCAAGACACCGGTGGTCAGCATGAAAAGTCGGTTAAGCCTCATACCCAAACACCAAAAAAAAAGTGACACACAAAGGGCGCGTACAACCAGTGCGAATCGGAGGCGCCATGGTCCAGCATTTTGAAAACGCGCTTGGCTTGGCCAAGGGGCATCGTGCGATACATCACCGACGCGCCATACAGTAGCTGGCACAAATTATGGCTAACGCTATTGGCAATTTCCTCGCCCAACAATCGGGGGCGGTCAGCGGTCAAAATAGGGGTGTTCCATGATTATTAATATCCCTGCATCTTAGCTGCCCATGAATCGCTCCCGCCTGTACTCTTTCGCTGCCTTGCTGGCCCTTTTGATGTTGTCGCTACTGGCAGGGTGCGCTACGCTGGATGAACGCCAGCGTGGCTGGATTTTCCAGCCCAGCGACCGCAGTTGGGGTGCCAGTGCGGCATTGGCCAAAGACATGGATGACGTGTGGGTTGAGTTCGACTCCAAAGTCACCGGTCAACGCGTCAAGCTGCACGGTCTGTGGTTGGCAGCTGAACCAACCCCCGCTAAGTCCGGTGCATCCAAGTCGGCAGATACATCCCCCATCATGCTGTACCTGCACGGTGCGCGTTGGAACGTGACGGGCTCGTCGCCCCGCATTCGCCGCATGCAGGAGCTGGGTTTTTCGGTGCTGGCGGTTGACTACCGGGGCTTTGGCAAAAGCAGCAACGTGCTGCCGTCCGAAACCATGGCCTATGAAGACGCCCGCGCCGCGTGGGATTGGCTGGCCGCCCAGTACCCACAACGGCCACGCTACATCTTTGGGCACTCGCTGGGCGGGGCCATCGCCATTGAACTGGCCACGCAGGTGAATGACGAGCGCGGCACGATTGTGGAAGGTACATTCACCTCTATCCCTGACGTGGCCAGCAGCATGAAATGGGGCTGGCTGCCACTGGGGCCGCTGATTACGCAACGGTTCGAATCGGCCAGCCGCGTTGCCAAGGTGGGCTCACCGTTGCTAGTGGTGCATGGCGAGGACGACACCCTGATCAAGCCCGAGCTGGGCCGCAAACTATTTGACGCCGCCCAAGAGCCCAAAGCCTTCGTGCTGGTGTCGGGAGGCTCACACCACAACACCAACGCAGTCGGGCAGGCACAGTACCGCGTGGCGCTGGCGCAGCTTTTTAACATTCGCTGATTTTGAATTCTTCTCAAACCCCTCCGCGGG
>JANOLC010000540.1:0-13643 GCA_031419575.1 Burkholderiales bacterium
CGTGTTGCTGGGCGGTGCGACAGCGCTGTTGCCCATGTTTGCCAAAGACATCTTGCACGTGGGGCCTTGGGGCCTGGGCTTGCTGCGGGGCGCGCCCGCTGTGGGTGCCTTGCTGATGTCGGCGTACCTGGCCCGTTGGCCTTTGCAGCACAAAGTGGGCCACACATTACTGCTGGCGGTGGCGGTTTATGGGCTGTGCATGGTGGCCTTTGGCAGCTCCAGCAGCTTTGCCATCTCGCTGGTCGCACTCGCGGTGTCGGGCGCCGCCGACATGGTCAATGTGGTTATCCGTCAGACGCTGGTGCAATTGGAAACGCCTGATGCCATGCGCGGGCGGGTGAGCGCGGTGAATTCGGTGTTCATTGGCGCGTCCAACCAGTTGGGGGAGTTTGAGTCGGGCGTTACGGCCGAGTGGCTGGGGCCCGTGGCGTCCGTGGTGCTGGGTGGGGTGGGCACGGTGTTTGTGGCGATGGTTTGGTGGCGGTTGTTCCCGTCATTGGCCAGGCGCGACAAGCTCTGAATGAGCCGCAGGTGCTTGAACCGATAGCGGTCAAAGGTCAGCGGTTAGCGTGCCGAACAAAGGCCTCAAAACTATCGGCTACAAGTGGGCGGCTGAAGTAGTAGCCCTGCACTTCGGTGCAACCTCTGGCCTTTAAGAATTCAAGCTGTCCTTCGGTCTCAACCCCCTCGGCAATCGTCTGCATGCCCAAGCTGCTGGCCATGCTGATAATGGCTCCCACAATGGCCTTGTCGTCTGGGTCTTCCGTGATGTCCCGTACAAACGATTGGTCGATTTTGAGCTTGTACACCTGAAATCGCTTGAGGTAGCTGAGCGATGAATACCCGGTGCCAAAGTCATCAATCGACATGCGCACGCCCCGGTTGTGCAAGTTGTCCATCACCGCAATAGCGCCCAGCGGGTTGGTCATGGCGACGCCCTCGGTCAGCTCCAGCTCCAGGCTGTGGGCGGGCAAGTTCACTTCATTCAGGGCACGGGTCACAAATGCAGGCAAGTCGGCATGGCGAAATTGCACTGCCGACAGGTTGACCGCCATGGTGATGGGAGCCATGCCGCCGTCTATCCACTGGGCCAGTTGGGTCAGCGCCGTGCGAATCACCCATTCGCCTATGGGCAAAATCAATCCAATACTCTCGGCGATGGGGATGAATTCCACCGGTGACACATGACCCAGCTCGGGGTGGTACCAGCGCAGCAGGGCCTCAGTCCCCACGGTGCGGCCGGTTTCTATCGATATTTGTGGCTGGTAATGCAAGCTGAGCTGTTGGCGATCCAGCGCGCGACGCAAGGCATTTCCCAGCTGCAAAGACCGGTCTGAGTAAGCCTGTAACTCCGGGGTAAAAAAGCAATAGTTGTTGCGGCCGTCGGCCTTGGCCCGGTACATGGCGGCATCGGCGCTGCGCGACAAGCTGTCTAGGTCCATGCCGTCTTTGGGGTATAGCGCAATGCCAATCGACGGGGTCACCGTCAGTTCGTGCTGGTCCACCTGAATGGGCATCAGCGCCGCCTGCAGCAACTTGTCGGCCACGTTGGCGGCCCCTGCGGCATCGGTGTCGGGCAGCAGCAAAACAAACTCGTCACCGCCCAGGCGCGACACCGTGTCTTGCTCGCGCACAGCGGCTTGCAGGCGGCTGGCCAGCTCAATCAGCACGACATCGCCTGCGCGGTGGCCCAGCGAATCGTTGATGTTTTTGAAGTGGTCCAAATCCAGAAACATCAGCGCGACGGACTGGTCACCCCGCTGTGCTGAGCGCAGCACTTGCAGGCAGCGGTCACCCAGCAATAGGCGATTGGGCAGGCCGGTGAGCGGGTCAAAGTGCGCCAGTTGCTGAATGTGGCCTTCAGCCTCGGCTTGCTGAGTGGCTTTGACTTTCAACTCAGTGACGATGCGTTTCAGCTCCTGGGTACGGTGCTCCACCAGTTGCTCCAGGTTGCTGCGGGCCTGCAACAACTCCGCCTGCTCTTGCTTGCGCACCGTGATGTCCATGGTGATCCAGATGGAGCCCTGGCTCAGGTCACGCGGGTCAATGGCCTTGGCGCGCACCTCGCAGCACAGCGGAGCACCGGTCTTGGTGCGCAGCAGCATCTCGCCCTCAAACGCCAAGCCAGCTGCCAGCGGGGCGTAGCAACGTTGGCCCGCGTCCTCCCAGTCCTTGTCGGATAAATACCATTGCCGTGACGAGCTGCCATCCAGCTCGCCGGGCTCGTAGCCAAACACCATTTCAAAATTGCGGTTGCAGCGGGTGACTTTGCGGTTGCGCAAAAACACAATACCCACCATCGCGTTGTCCAGAATCAGGCCTTGCTCCACAGTCATGGCTTCCAGCTGTAGCTGCGCTATTTTTTGTTCGTGGACGTCGTCAATGATCCAGATCGAGCCTTCGTCAGTGTTGGCCGGGTTGACGTATTTGCCCGTCAGGTGCGTCCAAAACAAGGTGCCATCACTTCGGCGCATCGGTTGCTCCGTGCGAAACGCCGCCCCCGTTGCCATGATGGGGTAAGCGGCTACGCCCAGAGCCTCAAACGCGGCCTCATCCGGGTAGACCATGGCGCTGCTGCTACCCATTAGTCGCGACGTCGTGTCATACCCAAAAATTTCGGCATACCGCTGGTTGCAGCGAATCACCTCACGCATCCGCACAAACGCAATGCCGACGCCCGCGTTCTCCATCACCACCTCAAACTCACGCAATGCCAATCGCGTTGCTGCCAGCGCGTCAAGCGGTATGGGCAGTAGGCGGGAGGTAGGGGCGGGGACGGACATGGGTCTGTTGAGTCGGGCTAGTTCTGCAATTGTGAAGCAAGCAAGTGCCGTTTGCAAAGAAGGCTCATGGGGAAGACGAGAAATTGCGAATACAAAAAAAGCCTGATGCTACAAATTAAATAGCATCAGGCTCATTGTTTTGGAGGAAGAGGTGGGATTCGAACCCACGGTACCTTACGGTACGCCTGATTTCTAGTCGGACTATTTTCATATTTCCCCGTGTTGATTTAAGTAGTAGAATCAATATAAATCAACAGCTTACGGCAATATAACTGGTTGCCTAAACAGGCTAAGTGTTGATTGATACTCACCAAAATAGTGCAATTCTGGCTACGCAGTGGCTACACGGCATGTTTTTGGCTACGCAGTGGCTACACCGAAACGGGGGTAAAGCATGGCAAGACCAAAGAAATGCGTTGCGCCGGAATTAAGCGAATCGCACGACCTGACTGCCGGGTTAATCGAGCGCCTGTCATGCCGCACCGATATCAAGGCCCAAGCGTTTCTACGTGACAGTAAAGCGCCCGGTTTGCGTGTCCGTGTTACCAACACTGGCGCAAAGTCATTCGTGTTTGAGGCAAAACTTAACAGGCAGACCATTCGCCGCACCATTGGGGACGTTAGAGCCTGGACGATTGATGCCGCACGGACTGAAGCGAACCGCCTGAGAGTGACCCTAGACGCTGGCACCGACCCGCGCGAGGTAGAGCGCCAGCAACAGGCCGACAAAGCTGCCGATATCGCTGCCACAAAGGTGCAAGCCCTTACAGTGGGCGAAGTCTGGACTGTTTACCTTGCTGCACGTAAAAAGCATTGGGGGGAGCGCCATCACAGTGAGCACATTTCAATGGTGAACCCCGGTGGTGTCAAAACCATGCGTGGCACCCACGGGCGGGGCGTGACTAATCCGGGAATACTTCACCCCCTGATGGCGCTTCCATTGCGTGACCTGACCGCACCCGTGATTGAGGCATGGGCCGCAAAGGAGGCACAGACCCGCCCGTCTGCTGCCCGTCTTGCGTGGCGTTGCCTGAAGGCGTTTCTAGGCTGGTGCGAAGAGCAGGCCGTTTACGTTGACTTGATGCCTGCCAAGAACCCAGCCAAGACGACCAAGACACGAGAGGCATTGGGTAGACCAAAGGTTAAGCAGGATGCTTTACTGAAGGAGCAATTGCCAGCATGGTTTGAGGCCGTGCGTCAGCTTCAAAACCCCGTGATTGCCGCTTACCTGCAAATTCTGTTACTGACTGGAGCGAGGGCAGGGGAGGTTTTGGGGCTGCGCTGGGATGACATAAATACAAAATGGCGAGGGATGACCATTCGTGACAAGGTGGAGGGTACCCGTGTGATTCCCTTCACGCCTTATGTGGCGCAATTGATGGCGACGTTGCCACGCCGCAATGAGTTCGTTTTTTCGAGCACGGTGGCTGCTGGCGGTACTTTGGTGATTCCACGGAATCCACATAGCGATGCCTGCAAAGTGGCTGGTATTGACGACCTGACCATCCACGGGCTACGCCGCTCCTTCAAAAGCCTGACAGAGTGGTTAGAGATACCCGCCGGGGTGGTGGCGCAACTGATGGGGCACAAACCCAGTGCTACCGCCGAAAAGCATTACACCGTTCGACCGCTCGACCTGCTACGGGTGCACCATGAAAAAATTGAAGCGTGGATATTGGAGCAAGCTGGCGTGACGTTTGATGCCGCCTTGGAGCCGGGTAAATTGCGCGTGGTGGCATCTTGAAGACTCCTTGTTTGTAACGCATAATGCACAATACCAATGATTGAAGTTAGAACGTACCAAAATGGCGAGGGCGGTAAACCCTACGACGACTGGCTGGAAAATCTGACTGACAACAAGGCTAAAGCGCGTATCGTGGTGCGTATCAATCGCCTGGCTGCTGGCAACTTCGGGGACTTCAAACCGCTACGCGATGGCGTACAGGAATTGCGTGTTGACGTGGGGCCGGGTTATCGCGTTTACCTGAGCAAACAAGGCCCGGTGTTGGTGTTGCTGCTGTGCGGTGGCGACAAGGGCGACCAGAGCCGCGACATAGAGCGTGCAATTGCGTATCTGAAAGACTGGAAACAAAGAGGTAAGCCATGACTGCACCAAGAGACGTAAGCCACGACGACACGGTGGTGGCGATGCTTAAAGCTGACCCGGATTTTGCCAACGAGTATTTGGCCGCAGCGTTAGACGAAGCCGAATTACCCGGCGGGCAGACTGCGCTACTGGCTGCGTTGCGTCATATCGCGGAGGCGCAAGGCATGAGCGCCGTGGCTGCCCGTGCTGGCATACCGCGTGAGAGCCTTTACCGTGCGCTGAGTCCCAAGGGCAACCCGACTATCAAGACGTTTTTGGCCGTTGTCCGTGGTGCTGGATTGCACTTAGAAGTGACCCGGGAGCCTGCGCCAGCGATGGCGTAGAAGTTTCACCAGGCACCCCATGAAAATGCACTCCCCTGCGCGCCCAGGCGAACCGATACCGGTTGAAGATGTTGCATTGAAGCCAACGCCGATTCATTTCTATCAAGACTGTGATGCGAATGGGAGGCGACTTGCTATGGTCTATGCGTGTCGGGTGAAGTGGGAGGAACTGGAAAAGACAGCGCATGACCAAGTGCGCTATTGCACGAATTGTTCGCAACCTGTCTTTCACGTGGCAGACCAGAATGATTTTGAGCGAACTGTTGCTACGCAGCGTTGCGTGATGGTCAAGCCCAAGGAATCGAGGGGCCATTTTTTGGGGTTCCCAAGAGCAATGGACTACACCACCAACTCTGTGCTCAATTGGCACGAATGCGACAACTCGTAGATCCAATATTCACTTTTGCCAATGACCAACCTGCTGTCAATTGAGGCATGGGAAAAGTCGGTCAGCACTCAATAGTCGGTTGGTTTCACAGCTTTACTGACGTGTTCAATCCAAGTCTTGAATGTTAACCCTACAGGGGGGGCGATTCAACCTTCCGGCTGAGAAAGTCAACCGAGAGTTGGGATAAACGACACCCAACTCATTGCGATTTCCCCGCTTTAATGCAGCTTGGCGGTTTTGGACCCCCCTTAACTGCACAATTTCGGTTTTAGTCGGGAAAATGTAGCTACTCAATTTGTAGCAGAAGACCACCGCTGGTATTGGCCCGCCGAAGAGGTGTCTACTTTCACCCCCCTGTAGGGTTTGTCAACGCAACGGCGCTTTGCTCGAATGCATCTATCTCAACACGCCGACTGGCGAAAAGGATAGTTCAAATGACAAGCTCAAACGTGATTCAATCAGTGAGGCTGGCGAAATTGGAACCCAAAGCGCCGCAAAATTTTCTGCCATTAGAGCTTGAAACACGCCCTACAGTGGAGACTGCTGCCTACGCGCATTACATGCTCATTGCGCCACAGACGGCAAGAATCCATGCCTGCAAAGAAACGGGACCTATTCGCCCGATTCGCATTCCTGGCACAGCAAAACTTCATTGGCCTGTAGCTGAAATTTGTCGTGTTTTGGGAGTGACAAAACATGCGTAAACATCCGAATTCAATCGCCACAAAAGGCGACGGGCTGGTTGCTGCAAACAACCAACCCACCAAGACGCTCTCACACTGTACGATGAATTTTATAGCGTTCTGCAAGCGACTGGCAACACCTGTTGCGTTCCTGATACAGGCCGCAACCATGTTGGAGGTGACGCATGGATAGCACTCTCAAGAAACGTAAGGGACGCGGCAGGGCGGTGGAAACCATCGCACTGACTGATGCATCTATCCGGATATTGCGAGAGATTCAACCATGCAGTGTGAGGGCGGTTTGCTACCGGCTATTCATCGAAAAGCTGATTCCCGATATGGGCAAAAACAGCACGGGAAAAGTCAGCACTCAGTTGAGATACGCGCGTGAGAATGGATTGCTCGATTGGGATTGGATTGTTGACGAGACTCGCGAAGCTGAAACAGTGGCATCGTGGAATAGCCCCGATGAAATTATCAGCGCGGCGGTGAACCAGTACCGAAAAGACTATTGGGCCATACAGCCACGCCGTGTAGAGGTCTGGTGCGAAAAGGGCACGGTACGCGGCACCGTTACCCCGGTGTTGAAAAAGTACGGCGTAACTTTTCGGGTATTGCATGGCTATGGCAGCGCAACCTCGATTCACGGCATTGCAGCGGAAACAATGCGCAGTGAAAAGCCCATGACCGTTTTCTACATTGGAGACCATGACCCCAGTGGGCGGCATATGTCTGATGTTGATCTACCGACACGGCTGGCGCGATATGGCGGACGTGCAACCATCATTCGGCTGGCGTTAGACGATAGGGACGTTGGAGTCGATAGCCCGTTTCCTTGGTTCCCGGTAGGCTACAAGATTGGGGACGCACGATATCAAGGGTTTGTTGATCGCTTTGGGCAGCGCTGCTGGGAGGTTGACGCACTACCACCACCTACGCTCAGAGAACGCCTAGATAAGGCCATTGCAGGCGTTCTGGATATGGACGCATGGAAACACGCGGTACGCATCGAATCGGCAGAGACCGAATCCATGAAAAGCATCATGGGGCACTTCAAAGCGAGTATTTTGGGTCTAGGCAGTAAATGCTCTGAGGGGGGGGCGCATGGCTAAGAAACCCCGCGTTGACGAGAGCCGCGAGCCGGGCGGCTATTGCGCGTTGCCGTGGTGCGTGATCGACTCTCAGGCATACCAAAGCCTCAGTTATCCTGCGGTGGCGTTGCTGATCGAATTAGCCCGGCAATATGTGCGCAACAACAACGGGCGGCTGCTTTTATCGCAACGTTATCTGGCAACGCGTGGCTGGCGAAGTGGCGCATTGATTGACCGTACCAAGCGTGAGCTACAAGACGCAAAGCTGATCTATCAGACGGTACAGGGGCACCGACCCAACAAAGCAAGCTGGTTCGCCCTGACCTGGTACACGCTCGACAAGCTACCCGGCTATGACGACGGCGCGGCGGAGGGGTTCAGGCGTGGCATGTACTCAGCATTCAAATTGCCAACACCTGCCCCAACGCGCGAAGCCTTGTTTGAAAAGTGGCGGGGATACGGCAAAAAGCCATCATCCAAAATTAACACGCTTACCCCTGCTGGTGGACTAGAGAGGGTCGCCATAGCCCCTGCTGGTGGACTAGGGGAAAGTCTGCCTAGTCCTGCTGGTGGAGCTATCAGGGGTGTTTTTGATACCCCGTCTAGTCCTGCTAGTGGAAACCATCTAGATAAACCATTGCAGGCAGTGGAATCTCTGCTGCTGACAGTCGTGCAACCAACTGAGCCAGCAGCCGACAGAGATGGCCAGACGGAGCGGGTGCACGACCTTGACCTTGACCCGGCACTGTACGACCCAACGACGGGTAAATACTTTGCACCACCGCCTACAAAAGCACGTCAACAAAAGCGGGGCGCTGGTCGTGCAGCTAGGGTGGTTCCGTCAGCAAAAGGGAGTTGCCTCATCGTGACATCCCATGGCCTCCCAATGTCAAACCATAAGGTAATCCAATGGACGACCGTGAACTGAGGGCCACGGCTTTGCGTTGGCACACCACCTATATTCGCCGCCTTGAAATCGCAGCTGAACAGCGTCGCTATCAACTGGTGCAAAAACAGAGCGCTGGGTTTGCTGGTAGCTCAGTGGAAATTGGCCAACGTCTGACTGCTGCCAAACGCCTCGAACTTGCCGCATTGCGCAAACTGGCCTCGATGTGCGCGAAGGTAAGAAGCGCTCATATTGATGACGCTGACGTGGTTGATGTGCCCTTCCTACGACTTGCGACCACGTTGCTGATTGAACAGGAAATAAACAGATGACTGAACCAAAGAAGAAACGAGGCTCATGGAAGCCGGGGCAAAGTGGTAACCCAGCGGGGCGACCACCCGGTGTGGGAGAAGTTGGCAAGTTGCGTGCCGCCATTGGTAAGCGTGTGCCGGAACTGCTGGCCGCCATGATGGATAAAGCGCCTGAAGGCGATGTAGGTGCCGCCCGCCTGTTGTTGGAGCGTGCCATTGCGCCGCTTAAGGCCGCAGAGCATCAGCAGGTATTGACGTTGCCCAATGGCACTTTGACGGAAAAAGGCCGTGCCGTGCTGGCAGCTGTGGCGGCTGGCGAGCTTGCACCGGGCCAAGGTGCCGCACTTGTGTCTGCGTTTGGCACACTTGCGCGGGTGACCGAAATTGATGAGTTGGTAAAGCGCATTGACAAACTGGAGGGGAAAAATGACAAGTCTTGAAACACGGTTGGCAAAGCTGGAGAACGTCGGGGCAACGGCACGGCTGCATGTCATTGTGGTGCGCAGGCATGAGACAAATGCCCAGGCCCGAATGCGGATGGGGTGTCCGGCTTTCGCCGTCTACGTACCTGAAAAGGATGCGCCCCAATCCCGTGGAGATGAAACATGACAGGTCTCAGCGCACGTTTGGCAATGTTAATGGCGTACTGAACGCGCACAAAAATGGCTTTTGAACGCGGTTTTTGGGTAGGCCGGTGGCAAAATTGAATGGCTCTTGTGGAGCGGTTATGGTCGTTCGCCAAAGGCTGCTATGCGGCAATTAATTTGCGATCATTCGTTTGCATATTCATCGTAGTTGCTATTGCAACCTAAAGTTAGATTCAACAGGCTGGGCATCCAGGCTTGGGCCTATGATGTTGTGGCTGCAGGCTCAGTGTTCATGACGAGGACTCGCGCGGCACGGTCCCCAGAAACCGTGTTTCGAACTCCGACGCCGGTACAGGCCGGCTGAACAGAAAGCCCTGCATCTCGTCACAGTTCAGCAGCCGAAGAAGGCGCGACTGCTCCTCTGTCTCGACGCCTTCGGCTACCACCTTGAGGTTGAGTGCATGCGCCAGGCCGATAATGGTGGACACCAGCGCCAGGCCCTGGGGGCTGTTGCCCATCTCGACGATGAACGAACGATCGATCTTCAGCGCATCTACCGGTAAGCGTGCCAGGTAGCTCAGCGAGGAAAAGCCGGTGCCGAAGTCGTCGATGGCCACCGGTACGCCCATGTCCCGCACTGCTCGCAGTTTGCTGATGCTGTGTTGCACGTCTTCCATGATGAGGCTTTCCGTGATTTCGAGTTCCAGGCCCGCTGCAGCCAGCCCGTCGCTGCCCAGACAGCGTTCGATCTCGGCGACGAAATTCTGGTCGCGTAACTGCAGCGGCGACACGTTGACGGCTATGCGCACCGCAGGCAGACCCTTGGCGCGCCAGCGCCTGTAGTCGGCAACCGCCTGCCCCAACGCCCAGCGTCCGACTTCGCGAATCAGTCCCGTTTCCTCGAGGAAGGGGATAAAGCGTCCCGGAGGCACCAGCCCGGTCAGCGGGTCGTTCCAGCGAATAAGCGCTTCGGCCGCCACGAGTTTGCCGCTCGCGAGATTGACTTTCGGCTGATAGTGCAGCACGTATTCATGCCGCTCCAGCGCCATGCGCAACTGGTTCTCTAGCGTCGGGGAACCGGCCACAGCGGTGGTCATGCTGCGGGTGTAGAGCAAGAACCGGTCACCTCTTGACTTGGCCTCGGTCAGGGCCGCTTCGGCATTCTTGAACAACACCTCGGCCTGGTCTCCATCGCCAGGAAACAACCCCACGCCGACCTTGGCGGCGATGTGAAACACGGCGTCGTCGAGCCGGAACGGATGCTCAGAGAGCGCCGCCTGCGCGTTGGTCAGGAGCTTGATTGCGTCGCCGCTTGCGTCGACCTTAGGAAGCAGGGCTGCGAAGCGGTCGGCGCTGATGCGGGCCAGCAGACCGGCATGGCCGACGTGAACTTTGAGCCATTCGGCCACCTGCATGAGCAACGAATCTCCGGCGGCACGGCCAAAGTTGTCGTTGATCCTTCTGAAACGGTCCAGGTCGATAATATAGACCGCCAGCTGGTGCCCCTCGGCTGAGGCGCTGCGCATGTACTGCGCCAGCCGCTCCAAGAACAGGCTCTGGTTAGCCAGGCCGGTGAGCGCGTCGTAGTAGGCCAGGTAATCCAGTCGTGCCTGCTTGGCGATGTGGTCCATCGCAAAGGACAGGTCGTCGGCCAGCTCCTTCAGCAGCCGCGTCTCTTCGGCGTCGAATACACCAGTCTCTCCGGCCACTAGTGACAGCACGGCGTCGGGCGAGCCGTCAACGGTCAAGGGGAAACAAGCCATCGCGCGGAAGCCGCGTTGGTGCATGTCAGCGAGGTACGGAGTCATGCCAGTGTCCTGAGCAATGTCGTTGCAGATCATCGGTTTCAGTTGCCGCAGTGCACGGTTGTCGAGACGCAAGCTGTCGGGTTTTTCCGTTCGCGTCGTCACGCAAAACTGCTCGACATAACGTGCCGCATCACCATGCGATGCCACCACCCGTCCATCCTGACTCCCGTGCTCGAGCACACCGATCCAGGCGATCTTGAAGTTGCCCGTCTCAACGGCAATGTGGCAAGCATCTTTGAACAACGTGTCGCGGTCCTGCGCACGCACGATCAGCATGTTGATACCGCTTAGCATCGCGTACAGGCGGTTCAGGCGTTTGATGTGCAGTTCAGCGAGTATGCGCTCGGTGACGTCGCGCAGGATGGCGGTATACAGCAGGCGCCCGTTGGATCGATCCTTAGCGATCGAGGCTTCGACCGGGAACTCCTCACCGTTCTTGCGCAGTCCGCTGAGCGGCGGCGCTCCCATGCGGCGCTGCGTGACACCGGTCTTGCCGAAAGCCGCGTCGTAGCTGCCGTTCCGGGCGCGGAAGCGCTCGGGCAGCAGCATGTCCAAAGGCTGATTCAGCAACTCCTGCTTGGTGTAGCCGAACATGCGTTCGGCCGCCGGGTTGTCGAGCACGATTAGCAGGTTCTCGTCCACGCAGACGATGGCGTCCATGGCCGATTCGATGACGCCGGCCAGTCGTTGGCGGCTCTCCAGCAGTTCGTCCTTGGCCTGCTTGAGTGCCGTCACGTCCATGTGCATGACGATGGCGCCAAGCGGATCACTTTGCACCAGAGGCGTGGCGGTCATCAGGAACCAGCGCTTCTCCAGCGGTGAGTGGCACGGATATTCGATGGAGAAGACGGCGGCTTCGCGAGCCAGCACGGCGCGGATTCCCGTCGCGACCTGGTGCGCTTCGATTGCATGCTGGCCTTCGGCGTGCTCGCATACCTCCAAGTAGTTCAGGCCGATGCCGCTGTCCGGTGCCAGGCCGTCGTTGGCCATGCCAAAACGTTTCCACGCCAGGTTCACCGCAAGGATACGACCGGCATGGTCCAGCATCGCCACTTGCGCCGGCAAGGCGTCGAGTATGTCAGCTCGCCGCAGGGCTTCCCGCATGCGCGCATGGTCCTGCGCCCGGCTTAGCAGGTAAGTCTGTCCCTGGGGCCCGACCACCGCGTCCACTTCGCCGGCCGTCAGGTCCTCCAGGCGCTGCACGCTGTGGTGCAGCGAGTGGATCAAGGCACTGATCTCGTCGGCAGATTCCACCGACGTTTCGGCGGCGACTGGTTCAATCATCGAGGCTCTCCAAGTCCAGTGCCTCCAGCACCCGCTGAGTCTGGCTGAGGTTGCCGACAATGCGCCGCGTAGGCGCCGGCGAGAGCTTGAGCAGCGTCGGCGTCATGAAGACTGCGTCGGCCAGGGCACGCCCAGGGTCTGCAAACACGTCCACGACATCGATGACATGATGGCCCGGAAGTCTGTCCACGCACAGTGCGCGCAGGTTGGCGACTGCCTGTGACGAGTTCAGCGAGTCGCCGGCAACGTACAAGCGGAACTTGAATGCAGGGCGGGTGCTCACGGGTGCCTCATGCCGAGTCCGGCTTTACCCGATCAGCACCGCGCAATTCGCTGATTCGTGCGCGGCTATGCGTGAGCTCTTTGTCGTGGACTTGCGTGGTAAGGGCCAGCAGCGCCTTCTCCATCTGCTTGGCTAGCAGTTCCACCTGCAGCGATTTCAGCCGCACGGCCAACTCGGCCTCTTCGGCGTCGAGCCGAACACGCGCTATTTCAGTGGTGGCCTCGGCCGCTTCGCGGGCCACGCGGTCAGACCGTTCCTTGGCCCAGCGCAGGGTGCCCATCAGCACTTCGCCATCGGCGGTATAGGTGTCGGCCAAAGTGACGCCTGTGTCGCTGAGGACAAGCTCTCGCATCTGGTTCGAATGTGCCGTGCCTCGCGACTTCACTACCGACAACCCGCGGTTGCGTTCGCCGGCCTGAACCAGGTAGGTGAGATGGATCCAGGTATCGGCCAGCGTGGATAACTCCATCGGCCCGGTTCCCTGCGAAAGGCTCGACATCTCATCGAGCAGCCGTGTACAGACCAACGTGGTACCACACGCCTTGGTCCAATCGATCAGGCGCTCGACCACGCCGTACGCGCTGAGTTCGGCCCCAGAGGAGTACCAGGTTGACATGGGGTCGATCACGAGGCAGCTTGCACCGTGCGCGGTCGCCTGCGACTTCAGGCGTACCAGATAGCTCTCGGCGCTGCCGGCAATGCTGCGCGCTGACACCATACGTAGCAAGCCGCTCTTGACATGACGGTCCAGGCGCAAGCCCACCGAGGTCAGATTGCGCACCACCTCGCGACAGTCGGAGTCGAAACTGACGAACATGGTGCGCTCGCCACGCGCACAGGCTGCCAGCGCGAACGCGCCGCTGAGGGTTGTCTTGGCCGTGCCGGAGAAACCGGTGATCAGCACGCTGGCGCCGCGGTAGTAACCGCCGCCAAGCATGGTGTCCAGCCGCTCAATGCCGCTGGAGACGCGCTCATTGCTGATTTTGGCGTCCATGAGGGCCTGCGCATGGAACACGGCGACCTCGAGCCCGCTCTGGCCGATGACGAATGGCAGCTCGTTCTCGTCGAATGCCGAGCCGCGGTACTTCTGCACCCGCAGATGGCGTTGC
>JANOLC010000541.1:0-4967 GCA_031419575.1 Burkholderiales bacterium
TGGCAACGGCGTGACCTTCGCAATTTGTGCCAGCAAACGGGTGGCCAGCGCAGGAGAGCCCAAAGCGTCGATGACCACTACGCCTTCGGGGGTGACGACAAACGCAGCGTTGGAGATGAAGTTTTGATTGGCCGGTGACCCAGCGGCCGACAAGCCCTCCACAACCCAGGCCATGGGCGACACCTGCGTGGCCACCATGGCAGGCGGCTCTTGGGCGTGAATGGCGGAGGCCATGACAGCAAAACCGCTGACGACAAGTGCCACCGCAAACCTCACCGCTCCCCGGCACAGGCACCGCGCCGCCATCTCTGGTGGCGTCATTTTGACCACGAGGGCGTGCATGAGTTCGGCCCACACAACCTAGGCTAGCGTGTCAGCCCAGATGTTGCGCGCCCAGGCGTGGGCATACATACCCTCCAGCCCATTAGCTGCGCTGGACAAGCCTCCTGCACCCGCCACAGTCAGCATGGTTTTCTTCTCGGCGTCATAGCGGTGAACGCTGGACACATGCACCACGTCTTCGTCGCTGACAAAGCTGTAGCAGGTGTTGTTGTAGATGGGTGAGTCGTTGGGGGTTTTACCGGTTAACAACGCGACCACCGCGGCTGCACAGGTCTTGCCATGCTGATTCGCCATGTGGCCGGACTTGGGCATGAGCGGCGCAACCTGGATGGAGTCGCCCAAGACATGGATGTTTTTGGCGGCCTTGGACTCAAAGGTCAAAAAGTCAACTTCGCACCAGCGGTTGTTGGCGGTGGCCAGCCCGGTTTTAACGGCAATTTCACCCGCGCGCATGGTGGGAATAACGTTGAGCACGTTGGCCTTGAGGTCGTCATTGAACTCAAACTTGAGCGTACTGGTGGCGGCGTCCACGTCCACCACGGAGTGCTTGGGGCGGTATTCAATGATGCCTTGGTAGCGCTCCGTCCAGGCCTTTTTGAACAACGGGCCTTTGGAGGTGAGGTCGTCATTGGCATCCAGAATCAGCACTTTGCTTTTGGGCTTGGCTTGGCTGAAGTAATGCGCCACCTGGCAGGCACGCTCGTACGGGCCGGGGGGGCAACGGTATGGTGCCAGTGGAATGGACAGCGCGTACACACCACCATCAGGCATGGCTTCCAGCTGACGGCGCAACGCCACAGTTTGGGCACCAGCTTTCCAGGCGTGCAGCACCTTGTCTTGCGCGCCGGGTTTATTCATGCCGGGCAAGGTGTCCCACATGAAGTCAACCCCAGGAGACAAGATCAAGCGGTCATACGCCAGCTCACCACCGCTGGCGAGCTTGACCACCCGTTTCTCAGCGTCAATGCTGGTTACGCTATCACGCACCAGGTTCACGCCATGGCGTTTGACCAGGTTGTCATACGGCGTGGTGATGTCGGCCAGGGTTTTGCCACCGCTGAGCACCAGGTTGGAGATGGGGCAGGAAACAAAAGCCGCATTAGGTTCAACCAGCGTGACGTGGATGCCGTAATCTGACCACATGCGCACATATTTGGCTGCCGTCGCACCACCGTAGCCGCCGCCTACCACCACGATCTTGGGGCCTGTACCCGTGGTGGACGCACAACCCGACACCAGCCCCATAGTACCCAGCGCACCCAAGACCGAACCAACTCCGGCGGCGCGAACAATTTGACGACGTTTCATGGAGCGCTCCTTATTTTTTAAGTGCTGCAAAGTAACTCGCCAGCTCTTCAATTTGCTGGTCGGAATAGCCTTTGGACAGCTGATGCATGATGGTGGCGGGCCTTTTGCCGGTTTTGAAGTCCATCATTTTTTTCAGCAACTCGTCTTTGGCTTGACCCGCCAAAGACTGCATGCCGGGCTGCGCAATGCCGGCGGTACCGTGGCAGCCCGCACATGATGCCGCCATGCTGCGTACCTGCAGCGCATCGGCGCTGGCTCCCAGTGACAAAAAGGCCAGCGCCGCACCGGGCACCCAATGAATCCAGAATTTGTTGCGTGTTGGCATGCTGTCTCCTCAAAGGTCTAAGAACAAAATGGCCGCGATTGGAATGATCTACGCCGTGTCAAATAATGCATTCGTCATCTCTTATATAAACGAATGGTAGTGCGCTTGGTGGCATGGTCAGTACGGTAAAAACCCGATGGCTTGGACCCACAAGCGCAACAACTCAGATGGAATAGTGGTCGCCCGAAATGGCGATCTGCATGCAAACTGCGCGGCACATGCTGGCGACTCGCTCATCCACAATGCGGTAAAAAATTTGCACGCCATCGCGGCGTTTGCCCAGCACACCGGCCTGGTACAAGGTGTTGAGGTGTTGCGACATATTGGGCTGAGTGGTGTTGATCTCACTGAGCAACTCGCCTACATTTTTCTCGGCATTGCACAGGCTACTGATAATTTTCAGGCGCATGGGGGCCGACATCACGCGGAACAGTTCTGCCGCCTTGTCGAACACCTGATCGGGCTCCAGCTCAGTTTCAGTCGTCTTGCCCACTGTTTGGGTTGCCATTTTTATCCTTCAACGCAGAGCCACAGCGTTTGTGGCCTAGATGCACCGCAATATAAACGCTTATCAGGCCGCAGCGGGCGTACCGCGCATTGTGGCAATGTCGTCCCGAACGGCTGCAGCCCAGGCGCGCCGGTCACGCCCTTGGGCAAACTGTGGCTCGCCAAACGTCATCACCACGGCCACGTCGGGCGCGCACAAAGTACGCCAAACCGACACTTGCAGCGTGTCATTGTTGATGTAGCACGGCGCCAAACTGACCTGGCCGGTAGAGCGCGCAATGAACTGAATGGCAACGGGCTGCACCGGCGCTTGCGCAGCAATCGCCGCCTGAAACAAATTGGCGTGAAACGGCAGCAGGCTCAGGCCATCACTGGTGGTGCCCTCAGGGAAGACCCCCAGCACATCGCCCTCGCGCAAGCGATCGGCCATGTGGTGCACCACGCGCATGGCGTCGCGGCGTGATTCACGCTCGATAAATAGCGTGCCCACCCCACTGGCCAGAGAGCCGATCACTGGCCAGCGCTTGATGTCAGCCTTGGAGATAAAACGACAAAACCGCGCGGCGTGCATGGCAGTGATATCCAGCCATGAAATGTGATTGGCCACCAGCATCGCGGGTCCGACAACGGCCGGGTGGCCCACGATGCGCAACTCAATGCCCAGGCGCACCAGCATGCCCCGCGACCAAACTTGCACGCGGTCGGCCTTTTGAGCATCCGTCAGGCGCGGAAACACCAACAAAATGGTGAAGAAGCCCACAAAGACATGGACCACCCCCCGTGCCAGTTTGACGCAGGCTTTGAGCTTGGCGGTCACGCTCAAGCCGCAGCCCTCACACGCCGTCCTCGCGCATTGCCCCAGCCGCCTGATAGGCCACGCGCCCACCCACCACGGTGCAGCGCACGCGGCCGGGCAACTCAAAACCCGAAAACGGCGTGTGTTTGCCCTGGCTTTGCAGCGCGCCGGGCTCCACCAGCCAATGGGCGGCTGGGTCAAACACACACACATCGGCTAAGCCCCCCACCTGCAATTGACCCAAGGTCACAGTCGACGCTTGCACCACTTGGCCCGGTGCGCTGGTCAACACCGCCAGCGCGCGACTCAGGTCAACACCATCGTCACGGCTCCACTTCAGCGCCAGGCTCAGCAGTAGTTCAAGCCCTGTGGCACCCGGCTCGGCCTCGGCAAACGGCAGCGCCTTGGCATCTTCATCCACTGGCGTGTGGTCAGACACCAGCGCGTCGATGGTGCCGTCGGCCAGGCCCGCGCGCAAGGCATCACGATCGCGCTGCTGGCGAAGGGGCGGGTTCAGGCGCATCCGGCTGTCAAAGTAGCCCATGTCGGTGTCGGTCAGGTGCAGGGAGTTGATGCTGACATCACAGGTGACCGCCAAGCCCTCTGCCTTGGCCTGACGCACCAGCGCCACGCCCGCCGCGCTGCTGATACGGCACAGGTGCATGCGGGCGCTGGTCGCCCGCACCAGCTCAAAAATGGTGTGTAGTGCAATCGTTTCAGCGGCCACGGGCACACCGCTTAAACCCATGCGGGTGGCCAGCGGGCCGCTGGCAGCGACGCCTTGGCCCAGGTGGATTTCTTGGGGCCGCAGCCAGACGGCGTGGCCAAAGGTGCTGGCGTATTGCAGGGCGCGCAGCAGCACCTGGGTGTTGGCCAGCGGCACTTCGGCCTGGCTGAAAGCCACACAACCCGCATCAGACAGGGCCAACATTTCCGTCAACACTTCACCCTGCAGGTTGCGGGTGAGTGCCCCCAGCGGATACACGCGCGCCGCCAGAAGTTTTTCGGCCCTGAACCGCAGCATTTCGACCAGCCCGGGCTCATCAAGCACCGGTTCAGTATCAGGCGGACACACTACGCTGGTCACACCGCCTGCCACGGCGGCGGCCAGCTCAGACGCCAACATGCCCGCGTGCTCGTGGCCCGGCTCACGCAAGCGCACCGCCAGATCAACCAATCCGGGGCAAACGATGCAGCCCGTGGCGTCAATTACCCGGTCAGCGACAAAGTCGCTTGCTACAGTTTCAATAGCTAGAACCTTACCATTGGCTATGACCACGTCAGCTTTCGAGTCAAAACCACTGGCTGGATCAATGACTCGCCCCCCTTTGATGAGTATCTTCATAACCATTCTTTCGAGACAGAGGCATTAAGGGCAATTTCCCGACGGGCCGCCCCTAGGGAAATTAGCCCCCTCGGGGGGCAGCGACCCGCGCAGCGGTGGAGCGTGGGGGCGCGCATCTTCATGCTTCATTCCCCGCAACGATGCTCATCACTGCCATACGAACCGCGATGCCATAGGTCACTTGCGGCAGGATCACACTTTGGGCGCCGTCCACCACGGCGCTGTCAATTTCCACGCCCCTGTTGATCGGGCCGGGGTGCATCACGATGCAGTCAGGTTTTGCCAGATGCAGCTTCTCGGGGGTCAAGCCGTAGCTTCTGAAAAACTCTTGCGCTGACGGTAAC
>JANOLC010000542.1:0-2876 GCA_031419575.1 Burkholderiales bacterium
CCAAGCCCTGTTGCAGCGCCGCCCGCATGAGCTGTCTGGTGGCCAGCAGCAGCGCGTGGCGCTGGCCCGTGCCCTGGCGCAACGGCCCCGGCTGATGCTGCTGGATGAGCCTTTTTCGGCGCTGGACACTGGCCTGCGGGCAACCACCCGCAAGGCCGTGGCGCAGTTGTTGTCGACCGCGGGTATCACCAGCATTTTGGTCACACACGACCAGGCCGAAGCGCTGTCTTTTGCCGACCAGGTGGCGGTGATGCGGGCAGGCCAACTGGTGCAGGTGGGGCGTCCCCAAGATGTTTATGCCCGCCCGGTCGATCCGGTGACGGCCCACTTTATGGGTGATGCCGTGGTCTTGCCCGCGCAGTTGTCAGGTGGCTGGGCGAACTGCGCGCTGGGCCAGGTGGCTGCGGCCGATACCCAGCGCAGCGGTGCCGTGCAAATCATGTTGCGGCCCGAGCAATTGCAGGTGACGCAAGCCCCCGTGGGCGGATTGGCTGCAGCAGGTATCGGTACCGGCGTTGGCGTGAGCCATGGTGTTGTCGTCGACGCCGATTTCTGTGGTGCTGGGACTGAACTGACGGTACGCCTGTCGGGTGGCTCTGACGGCGCTGTGTTGACCTTGCACAACACCGGTATGCAGGCGCCCCCCGTTGGTGCCGAGGTGTGCATCAGCGTGCGTGGGTTGGCCCACGTGTTTTGACGGGTACTTCAGGCGTTCTAACCCAAAATTGCCACGCCTTTGACCTGCGCAAATACGTGCTTGCCCACCGTCAGCTCCAGCCTATCGACTGACCGGGCCGTCAGGCGTGCCAACAGGGGCGTTCCGGCCGCGTCCAGTTGCACCATGACCTGGCCGGGGCCTTGCGGTGCCAGCGCGGTGATGGTGACGGGCAGGATGTTCTGGATGCTGGTGCCCACCTGTTTTTGGAGCGTCAGGCTCACATCGCGGGCTTGCACGCGGATGCGCAAGGTGCGGCCCAAATCAACGGCTTGTTGGGGAATGCTGAGCTCACCCCCGGCAAAGCCCACCTGCGTGAGGTGATAGCCGGGGTTGTGGCTGACCACGGTGGCGTTGATGACCGCGCCCGCTGTATCGCCCTGGACCATGGACAAGTCCAGGCGCGTCATTAACGTGGCGGTGGGGCCACTGGCAATGGCACGGCCTGCCTCCAGCAAGACCAGGTGATCAGCCAGCCGGGCTACCTCGTCCAGCGCGTGGCTCACGTAAAGGATGGGGATACCCAGCTCACGGTGCAGGGTTTCAAGATAAGGCAGCACTTCGGCTTTGCGTTGGGCATCCAGCGCGGCCAGGGGTTCGTCCATCAGCAGCAGGCGCGGGCTGGTGGCCAATGCGCGGGCAATGGCCACGCGCTGGCGTTCCCCGCCGGACAAGGCCTGGGGCTGGCGCGCCAGCAAGTGGCCAATACCCAGCAGCGCCACTGCCTGGTCCAGCGACACGCGGCGCTGGGCTGGCGGCACACGGGTCTGGCCGAAGTTCAGGTTTTGCGCCACTGACAAATGCGTGAACAGTGATGCCTCCTGAAACACATAGCCCAATGGGCGCAAATGGGGTGGCACAAAAACACCGCGAGTATCGTCTTGCCAGACATCGCCATTCACCGCAATGCGGGTGTGACCCACCTCACCGCGTTGATCACCACGCTGATTTCCAGGTTGAGGGTGCCCGCGCTCCAACCCGGCAATAGCACGCAGGCAGGTGGTTTTGCCCGAACCTGACGGGCCAAACAACGCCGTGACCTGGTTGCCGGGCAGGGCCAGATCAACATTCAATTCAAACGCAGGGTAGGGCACCCGAAGGCGCACTTCAAGGCCAGTGCCCAGGCCAGGAGCCACGCTTGTCTCGTCGTTCAGGCTTTGCATCTCATTCATGCGCCAGGTCCGTTGGCAACAGGCCGTCTGGCATTCAAGGTGTACAGCGCCAGCAACACCACAAACGAGAACACCACCATGCCACCGGCCAGCCAGTGGGCCTGTGCATATTCCAGGGCTTCAACATGGTCGTAGATTTGTACCGATATCACCCGGGTCTGGTTAGGGATGTTGCCGCCCATCATCAGCACCACACCAAACTCGCCCACCGTGTGTGCAAAGCCCATCACCGTGGCTGTGAAGTAGCCGGGACGGGCCAGCGGCAGCACCACGTGAAAGAACGTGTCCATGGGCGACGCGCGCAAGGTGGCCGCCACTTCCAGTGGGCGCTCGCCGATGGCTTCAAACGCGTTT
The DNA here is from genome assembly GCA_031419575.1 of Burkholderiales bacterium. Lineage (GTDB taxonomy): Bacteria > Pseudomonadota > Gammaproteobacteria > Burkholderiales > Burkholderiaceae_C > JANYCG01. The sequence continues at coordinate 2,242 of JANOLC010000542.1, forward strand.
TGAATGGGTTGCACCACAAACGGCAACGAGTAGAAAACCGAGCCCACCACCAGGCCTGCAAACGTGAAGGGCAGGGTGCCCAGACCCAGCGATTGCATGGCCTGCCCCACCGGACCGTTGGGGCCAAGGGTGACCAGCAGGTAAAAACCAATCACCGTTGGTGGCAACACAATCGGCAAGGCCACCAGCGCACCAATAGGGCCACGCCACTTGGAGTGAGTGCGCGCCAGCCACCAGGCCAGGGGCGTGCCCAGCAGCAGCAGGATGAGTGTGGTCAGCCCCGCCAGCTTGAGGGTCAGGGCAATGGCGCCCAGCGTGGCATCAAGCGGCATGGCGCGCTGGCTCGCAGACGGTTGGAGTTGTTTTCATGGCCCGATCTCATAACCATACGACTTGATCACGGCCTGAACTTTGTCCGTCTTGAGGTAAGCCATGAAGGCCGTGGTTGCGGAGTTGGCCACTCCCTTTCCTTTGCCATTCGTTAATACCACCGCAGCTTGTTGTAACGGGGCGTGCAGGCTGGACGGTACCACCCAGGCCGAGCCATGCTTGATCCTGCCGTCCTCATAAACCTGCGACAACGCCACAAAGCCCAGCGCTGCATTGCCGGTGGACACGAAGCTGAAGGTCTGGCC
>JANOLC010000543.1:0-5042 GCA_031419575.1 Burkholderiales bacterium
CCCAAATGCAGGCCGAGGGCGTGACGTTTCGCACCGGCGTTCTGGTCGGCAAAATGCCCGAAGGCAGCAAAGTGATCAACTGGGCCACAGAGACGATTTCGCCCGAGCAACTGCACAAAGACTTTGATGCCGTGTTGCTGACCGGTGGCTCCGAGCAATCCCGTGACTTGCCGGTGCCAGGCCGTGACCTGGCAGGCATTCATTTCGCCATGGAATTCTTGCCGCAGCAAAACAAAGTCAATGCGGGTGACAAGCTGAAGGGCCAATTGCGTGCCGATGGCAAAAACGTCATCGTCATTGGCGGTGGTGACACTGGCTCAGATTGCGTGGGCACCAGCAACCGCCACGGCGCGGTCAGTGTCACCCAGTTTGAGGTGCTGCCCGAGCCACCCATTGAAGAAAACCGACCCATGACCTGGCCCTACTGGCCCATCAAACTGCGCACCAGCTCCAGCCACGACGAGGGTTGTGACCGTGAGTTCGCCATCTCCACCAAAGAATTCGTCGGTGAAAAAGGAAAAGTCACAGGCCTGAAAACCGTGCGGGTAGAGTTCAAGGACGGCAAGCTGGTCGAAATTGCCGGTTCCGAGAAAACCCTGAAGGCTGATCTGGTTTTGCTGGCCATGGGTTTTGTGAACCCGGTAGCTACCGTGCTGGAGTCATTTGGTGTAGACAAAGACGCGCGCGGCAACGCCCGTGCCGGTACTGACTTGATTGGCGGTTACGCCACCAACGTGCCCAAGGTGTTTGCCGCCGGTGACATTCGCCGCGGCCAGAGCCTGGTGGTCTGGGCTATCCGCGAAGGCCGCCAGGCGGCGCGCGCGGTGGATGAGTTTTTGATGGGGTCCAGCGACCTGCCACGCTAGACACATCCATCCTTTATCATGCAAAAGCCGGGCTTCTCCGGCTTTTGTTATTTATGCACAGCCTCCTCCAGCCCCTTGTCGAACTCCGCAATCTGACCTTCGGTTACGGCGAGCGCGTCATTCTTGACAACATTTCGCTCACCATTCCGCGTGGCAAGGTGACCGCGTTGATGGGTGCTTCGGGCGGCGGCAAGACCACGGTATTGCGGCTGATTGGCGGGCAATACCGGGCGCAGCAAGGGGAGTTGTTGCTGGCGGGGGGAGATGGTGATGAGGGGAGTTATGGGTTTGAAGGTGGTGTGCCTGCCCAGGACATCGGCAAGCTGAACGAGAACGACCTGTACGGTGCGCGTCGTCGCATGGGCATGTTGTTTCAGTTTGGTGCCCTGTTCACGGACGCCAGTGTGTTCGACAACGTGGCGTTTCCGCTGCGCGAACACACAGACCTGTCCCCCGCCTTGATTCGCGATATCGTACTGATGAAGCTCAATGCCGTGGGTTTGCGGGGCGCGCGGGACTTGATGCCCAGCGAAATATCAGGTGGCATGGCCCGCAGGGTGGCGTTAGCGCGTGCGATGGCGCTGGACCCTGAGCTGATCATGTACGACGAACCTTTCTCGGGCCTGGACCCCATCTCTTTGGGCACCGCAGCCCGTCTGATTCGACAGCTCAATGACGCCATGGGCCTCACCAGCATCGTGGTGTCGCACGACCTGGATGAGACCTTTCGCATTGCCGACCAGGTCATCATTCTGGCCAACGGCAAAATAGCCGCGCAGGGCACGCCGGACGAAGTGCGGCACAGCACCGACCCACTGGTGCACCAGTTTGTCAACGCGCTGCCCGATGGCCCGGTGCAGTTTCATTACCCGGGGTCGACAGTGGATCAAGATTTCTCTGCCTATGCCTCCGAGTCGGGGAATGGGTCATGAGCTGGTACAAGCCCGCTGATGTTGGTTTCGCGGTTCGCACCAAATTGGCCGATCTGGGCGCAGGCACACGTTTGTTTTTTCGACTACTGACTCTGCTGGGGCCCAGCCTGAAGCGCTTCGGGCTGGTGCGTGACCAGATTCATTTTCTGGGCAATTACTCGCTGGCCATCATCACGGTGTCTGGCCTGTTTGTGGGCTTTGTGCTGGGCTTGCAGGGCTACTACACCTTGCAGCGTTACGGGTCGTCAGAAGCGCTCGGTCTTTTGGTGGCCTTGAGTCTGGTGCGCGAGTTGGGGCCGGTCATCACGGCCTTGCTATTTGCCGGGCGGGCGGGCACATCGCTGACTGCCGAGATTGGCTTGATGAAAGCGGGCGAACAGTTAAGTGCCATGGAGATGATGGCGGTTGACCCGGTGCGGCGCATTTTGGCCCCGCGTTTTTGGGCGGGTGTGGTCACCATGCCTTTGCTGGCGGCCGTGTTTAGCGCTGTCGGTGTAATGGGTGGTTGGGTCGTTGGCGTGGTGATGATCGGTGTGGATTCGGGTGGCTTTTGGAGCCAGATGCAGGGTGGGGTGGATGTGTGGCGCGACGTGGGCAATGGCGTGATCAAAAGCGTGGTGTTTGGCTTCACGGTCACGTTTGTTGCGCTGCTGCAAGGCTTTGATGCGCAGCCCACGCCTGAAGGTGTTTCGCGTGCGACCACGCGCACGGTGGTGGTGGCGTCTCTCGCCATTCTGGGCCTGGACTTCATCCTGACGACCTTGATGTTCAGCATTTGAACCTCATGGGTTTGCAGCATTCCGGCGATTTTTGAATGATTAAGGTGAATTTTTATGCAACGCTCTAAAAACGATTTTTGGGTGGGGCTGTTTGTGCTGATCGGCGCAGCAGCGGTTTTGTTTTTGGCGCTGCAATCGGCCAATTTACTGACCTTGAGTTTTCAGTCCAACTACACGGTGTGGGCCAAGTTTGACAACATCGGTGGGCTTAAACCCAAAGCCGCCGTCAAAAGTGCGGGCGTGGTGGTAGGCCGCGTGGAATCCATCACGTTTGACGACAAGTCTTTTCAGGCGCGCGTGACGCTGTCCATGGAAAACCGTTACGCTTTCCCTAAAGACAGCTCGCTTAAAATTTTGACCAGTGGTTTGTTGGGTGAGCAGTACATCGGCATTGAGGCCGGTGCGGGTGAAAAGAACCTGGTCGCGGGTGACAGTATTTCTTCCACCCAATCGGCCGTAGTGCTTGAGAACCTGATCAGTCAATTTTTGTACAGCAAGGCCGCGGACGGTGGTTCGGCGGCTGAGGGAAAAGATAAAAAATGAATCGACATGCAGAAAATGGATTGAGTCGCAGGGCGCATAGAGCACCGTGGCGGAGCGCCGCAGTCTTGTTTTTGACGGGTCTGATGTTGACCGGTTGTGCCACGGGTCCCAACGCCAATCCGCGCGACCCTATGGAGCCCTTCAACCGGGGCGTTTATGGCTTTAACGAAGCGTTGGATCGCGCAGTGATCAAACCCGTGGCAACCGCCTACAAAGCAGTTACCCCTCAACCTGTGCGCAGTGGTGTGGGCAACTTTTTTGCCAATCTGGAAGATGCGTGGTCAGCGGTTAACAGCGTTTTGCAATTGAAGGTTCAATCCGCCGCTGAAAACTTCATGCGTTTTACGGTGAATTCAACCTTGGGTCTGGCGGGTGTGATTGACATTGCCAGCGAGATGCGCATTGAGCGCCACCCTGAAGACTTTGGCCAAACACTGGGGCGCTGGGGCGTGGGGGCCGGGCCATTTGTGGTGTTGCCACTCTTTGGGCCGTCCACGTTGCGCGATACGGTGGCGTTGTCGGTCGATTTCCAAGGGGATATCGTCGGCAAAGTGGAACATGTGGCGTCCCGCAATTCGCTGAGGCTGCTTAATTTGATCGATATTCGCGCGGCCTACCTGAATGCCGGATCGGTGATGGATGACGCGGCGTTGGATAAATACTCGTTTACACGGGATGTTTTTCTGCAACGCCGCCAGTCTTCTGTCTATGACGGCAATCCGCCGGACGAAGAAGTGAAAGAACCCGCGCCGCCTCAATAGAGGAAGCGTTTTTTTTGAAAGATTGAGATGAATCGTCGAATTTTGAAGGTGTGGATTGCTGCTTTGTCTTGCGGGCTGATGGCGTTGACCGCCTTGCCCGTTCACGCAACCGATGAAGCACCGGATGCGCTGATCAAGCGGCTGTCAACTGAAGTGCTGGACAGTATTCGTGCTGACAAGGCTATTCAGGGCGGCGACGTATCGCGGGTGGTGAGTCTGGTGGACGCGAAGATCATGCCCAACGTCAATTTCCAGCGCATGACCGCGTCCGCTGTGGGTCCTGGCTGGCGTCAAGCGACACCGGAGCAGCAAAAGCGACTGCAAGACGAATTTAAAACCTTGCTGGTGCGCACTTATGCCGGGGCTTTGGCCCAGGTGAGCGATCAAATCATTGCCGTCAAGCCGCTACGCGCCGCCGCTGATGACAACGAAGTCATCGTTCGTACCGAAGTCAAAGGCCGGGGCGAATCGATTCAGCTGGACTACCGGCTTGAGAAAACCGCTGGTCAAGGTGCGGGCTGGAAGATTTACAACCTGAATGTTCTGGGTGTGTGGCTGGTGGAAACCTACAAAAGTCAGTTTGCCCAGGAAATCAACGCCAAAGGCATTGATGGGTTAATCGCTGCCCTGGCCGAGCGCAATAAGTCTAATGCGGCCCACGCCAAAAAAAGTTGAACATGCTGGCCTTGCCGTCTGCACTCACTCAAACCCAGGCTACGAATTGCCTGAGGACTTTGTTGCGGGGGTTGAAGTCGGTGACTGACAAGGCTGTGGTGCTGGATGCGTCTGCGTTGGCCCAGTTCGATTCAGCCGCGCTGGCCGTGTTGCTTGAACTCCGCCGGGAGACGCTGGCCCTGGGTAAAAGCTTTGCAGTGCAGAACATGCCCCCTGGATTGGGCAATCTGGCCACGCTGTACGGGATAGAAGAGCTTTTGCCAGCTATATCCGTTGAGCCGACCGCTGGTTGAACTGGCTATTTTTGTGGTGACCGCCAGGCTGAGGCTCCCCGCTTAAAATAGTGGGCTACATGCCAGCTATCTCCTTTCAGTCCGTCTCCAAAACCTACCCTTCCCCCCGCGGCCCCAAAGGTTCGACCTTTGCAGCACTTGACCAGGTCAGCCTGGACATTGAAGAGGGTGAATTCTTCGGCTTACTCGGCCC
>JANOLC010000544.1:0-4710 GCA_031419575.1 Burkholderiales bacterium
CTGGCCAACCCGATTGGTACTTTCTGGAGTTGCGTAATGCTGCTAGAGCACCTGGGTCAAGCAGCAGCAGCCAAACGGCTGATGGCCGCTATCGAACAGGTCACGGCCGACCCAGCGCTTCACACCGGGGACTTGGGCGGCACGGCCACCACAGCGCGGGTGACGGCGGCGGTCTGTGCGCGGGTAGTTACGGGGGATGGGTTGGCCGTGGCTGCGACATGATGTGGGTGTTGGCCCAAAAACCGTAAAACTCATCGAGGCAAAAAACCATGAAAAAGCAAATTCTCGCGCTCTGTTTTGCCATTGCGGTACCCCTGGCTTTTGCGCAGGCGTGCCCGGAAAAAAATGTCCTGTACTGGCAGGCATTTCCACCCGGTGGAGAGTCAGATTTATCGGCCCGCCACCAGCAGCTTGTGTTGAAGAAAAAATGCGCAGCAGTTGATACCATCATCCAGTACAAAGCGGGTGCCGGTGGCGCATTGATGTGGAGCCAGATGAATCAGCTGCCGGGGGATGGCCTGAACGTGGTCGGCGTCAATCTGCCGCACATTGTGTTCCAGCCGATTGAGGGCGAGGTGCAATACAAAACCGCCGATGTCACGCCGGTGTTCTGGTTTCACTTCACCCCGGATGCGTTGGTGGTGCCGGAATCCAGCCCTTACAAAACCTTTGCGGATTTCATTGCCGCGTCCAAAAAAGACCCCGGCAAAATGAACCTGGGTGGTTCGGGGTTGAACTCCGCCAACCACGCCTCGCACGAGCGGCTGAATGCGGCGTTTGGCATTAAAAGTACCTACGTGCCTTACAAGGGCACGGGCGACATGGCACTGGCCGTGGTGGGCAGCCAGATTGACGGCGCGGTGACTTACACCGCTTTTGCCATCAATAACAAAACCAAAGTTCGCGCCCTGGCGGTTGCCATGGAAAAGCGCCACCCCCTGCTGCCCGATGTGCCAACCTTCAAGGAGCTGGGCGTGGACTGGGTCGATGGTGCCTACCGTGGCATTGGTGTTCCGAAATCAACTTCGCCAGAGGCGCGCAGACGCTTGTCGGATTTGTGGGCGAACCTGAACAACGACCCCGAGATGAAAGAGCTGGCTGCCAAGAGCGGGTTTGAGTTGGTCAACGTCGGTGTCGATCAAATGGATGCCTTCATGAAGGACAAGACCCGCCTGTACACCGAGGCTGCGCAACGCCTTGGTTTGGGTAAAAAATAGCGGCGCAACGCCAACCACGTGGGTAGGGATGGCCCCGATAATTTCGCCATGATTCATCCTAACCTCATGGCCGCCGATGCGCTGGCGCACCTGGCCGCCCCGCTGATTTCGCCGGACCCATTCTCGCAACCTGGCGAGTTTCTGGAACATCTCTTCAAAGCGGCTGTTCAACGCGCGCTGCCTCTGCACAATACCGCCGCTTATCTCCCATCGCCTCCCAGCAAAGACAGTGGTGGCCGCACGCTGGTGCTGGGCGCAGGCAAGGCGGGTGGGGCCATGGCTCAAGCGGTGGAAGCCCTGTGGCCCGCTGATGCACCCTTGAGCGGTTTGGTTGTGACCCGCTACGGCCACACCCCACCCAGGCCTGACGGTTTGCGCCAGCGCATTGAGGTGGTGGAGGCGTCGCACCCTGTGCCCGACGCGGCGGGGCTGGAGGCGGCGGAGCGCATTCTGGCGTTAACCGAAGGCCTGACCGAGAACGACTTGGTGCTGTGCCTGATTTCAGGCGGAGGCTCGGCCCTGCTCACCCTGCCCGCAGAGGGCTTGAGTCTGGAGGAAAAGCAGCGCATCAACAAAGCCCTGCTGGCCAGCGGTGCTAATATTTCAGAGATGAATTGCGTGCGTAAACATCTCTCGCGCATCAAGGGCGGGCGATTGGCATTGGCCTGTGCCCCTGCCCGCGTGGTAACGCTCACGATTAGCGATGTGCCCGGCGACGACCCCAGCATCATTGCCAGTGGCCCGACCGTGCCAGACGCCACGACTGGTGCCCAAGCGCTATCAATTTTGGAGCGATATCGCATTGATCTATGCGGACTTATGGCCGATATGCTTCTGAATGGTGCGCTGGAGACGCCCAAGCCCGGTCACCCAGCCTTTAGCCGCAACGGGTCACCCCACCCGGTGCACCTGATCGCCACGCCCCGGCAATCGCTGCAAGCGGCGGCCGATGTTGCGCGGGCTGCTGGATTGGAGGCCCACATCCTGAGTGACGAGATGGAGGGCGAGTCGCGCGAGGTGGGTAAGGTGCATGCTGCCCTGGCACGGGCCGTTGCCGCGCATGGCCAGCCGTTCAAGAGGCCGTGTGTGATTTTGAGCGGTGGTGAAACCACGGTGACGATTCGTCCCACAGTGCCTGATCAACCCAGAGGCCGGGGTGGCAGGGCGGGCGAGTTCTGTCTGGGGCTTGCTTTGGCATTGCAGGGGCAGCCTGGCGTCTACGCTCTGGCCGCCGACACCGACGGCATTGATGGCATCGAAGACAACGCTGGCGCCCGCGTCATGCCTGACACGTTGGCCCGCGCGGAAAAGCGGGGCATGAAGATCGACCAGTTTTTGGACCGTAATGATGCCTATGGGTATTTCTCTGCGTTGAGCGATTTGGTCGTGACCGGGCCAACCTACACCAATGTCAACGACTTCAGGGCTATTCTGGTTTTGTAGCCTCGACGCTGTTTCTTGACCGAAGTTTGATTTCGCTCAAAGCCGGGTAGGTGAACGCCGTGCAAAGTCGGGGCCATGTTATCTGTTGAATCTTTGATGTCACCCGCCACTGCGCGCCAGGCCGTCGCCAGTGGCTCAGTGCTGCTGGAGCGGGGGCAGCTCCCCGAATGGGTGACCTATGTGGAGTCGGGCCGCATTGACTTGGGTGTGCTGGACGGCAAGGTTCTGGTCCATCAACTGGGTGTGTTGCAAGGCCCTGCGTGGCTGGAGGCCGGTGCTGCGGTGTTGAACCTGCCCAGCTTGGTGGACGCGGTGGCTGAGCCGGATGTGGTGATCAGACGAGTCCCGGTAGCACGCTTTCGGCAGACGCTGGAGGCCATGCCTGCGGATGCCATGGCATTGCTGCACGATGTAGCCTTGGCACATCGGCACCAAACCGAGTTGGCGGTGAGCCGCCTGGCCAAAGATGCGCAATCTCGCTGTGCCGAATGGCTGCTGGCGCACATTGAACCCGGTGAAAAAGGCGATGTGGCGGTGCGCTTGCGTGAACCCAAGCGCCTGATTGCAGCGCAATTGGGCATTGCGCCAGAGACGCTGTCGCGCGTGCTGCGCTACCTGCGTGACCGGGGGTTGATCAGCGGGTCAGGCCGGGTGCTGAACATGCTGGATCTGGGCGGGCTGAAATCATTGGCTGGGGCTTGAGCCTTGCAACCGGCTATGTTCTTGAGTCATTCATCGTCAGCGCCTTAAGCACGTTTTCTGCCGTTGCGGGTGCGTTCAACTGCACTGCCTGTCTGCTTTTCTCGCCGTTCCGGGCACTCGCCACCGCATCCCGCAGCGCCTCGTAAACGCTGATCGCCAGCATGAACGGCGGCTCGCCCACGGCTTTGCTGCCGAACACGTTGTCTTCGCGGTTCGGCTCGGGCCAAAGGTCTATCTTGAAGTGCGCAGGGATGTCACCCGTGGCGGGAATTTTGTAGGTGCTGGGCGCGTGAGTGCTCAAACTGCCTTTGTCGTTCCAGACCAGTTGCTCGGTGGTCAGCCACCCCATGCCCTGCACGAAGCCGCCTTCAATCTGGCCCATGTCAATAGCGGGGTTGATGCTGCGGCCCACGTCGTGCAGGATGTCCACTTTCAGCACGCGGCTCTCGCCGGTGAGGGTGTCGATGGCCACTTCGGTACACGCGGCGCCATACGCAAAGTAGTAGAACGGCCTGCCCGTCAACGTGGCCTTGTCGTAGTGGATTTTGGGTGTGCGGTAAAAGCCATCGCTCCAAAGCTGGATGCGGTTGGCATAGGCCAGTTTCACCACATCATCGAAGGTGCGAGTCGTGGTGGGGGAGGTGACCTGGCCGCCCGCAAACCGAATCGCCCCCGCACCGCAACTGTCCAGCCCGCAGACAAAAGCCGCCAGGTTGTCGCGCACGTGGCGTGCAGCAAATTGAGCGGCGCGGCCATTCAGGTCAGTGCCAGCTGATGCCGCAGTGGCCGATGCATTGGGAATTTTGCTGGTGTCGCTGGCCGTGGCCAACACGCGCTCGACGGGCACACCCAGTTCGTCGGCCACGATTTGGCAGATTTTGGTGTTCAGGCCCTGACCCATCTCGGTGCCGCCATGGTTCACCTGCACGCTGCCATCGGTGTAGACGTGTACCAGCGCACCGGCCTGGTTGAACAATGTGGCGGTGAAGCTGATGCCGAATTTGACCGGCGTTAGCGCCAGGCCGCGTTTGATGACGCCACTGCCCTGGTTCCAAGTAAAAATGGCCGATTATCGCCGTCGGTAATCAGAAGTTTGCTCCAGTTGTGATAGCAGAGGATCCAGCACGTTGTCTTCCACCGGCATCTGGTAGTGGGTGACATTGCGACGTGAGGCTTCGACAAGCTCAGCCCGAACGGCCCCTGTTCGCACTGAGCTCGGCCCGTCCTGAGCCGGTCGAAGGGTCGAAGTGGCGGTCAATTCATCGCTGTACAAATTGCGCTTGCGAACATCCAGCGGGTCCAGCTTCAGGTGCCGGGCGATGTCGCTCATGATGGCCTCAATCACGAT
>JANOLC010000545.1:0-3864 GCA_031419575.1 Burkholderiales bacterium
CGCACGTTTCAAAACCTGGCGCTGTTCAAAGGCATGAGCGTGATCGACAACATCATGACGGGCCGCAACCTGCGCATCAAAAGCAATATTTTCATGCAGGCCTTGCGCATTGGTCCCGCCCAGCGGGAAGAAGAAATGCACCGCGAATACGTGGAGCATATCGTCGACTTTCTGGAGATTCAGGCGTTTCGCAAAACACCGGTAGGCCAGTTGCCTTATGGCCTGCAAAAACGCGTGGACCTGGGCCGCGCCCTGGCGATGGAGCCTCAGGTGCTGCTGCTCGACGAGCCCATGGCTGGCATGAACGTGGAAGAAAAGCAGGACATGTGCCGTTTTGTGCTGGACGTGAACGAAGAGTTCGGCACCACCGTGGTGTTGATCGAACACGACATGGGCGTGGTAATGGACATTTCAGACCGCGTCGTGGTGCTGGACTACGGCCGAAAAATTGGGGACGGCACGCCCGACGAAGTACGCAATAACGAAGAAGTGATCAGTGCTTATCTGGGCACATCGCACTAATGGAAAAATTCAACACCCCGTTCGGGCTGAGCTTGTCGAAGCCTCTTCATCAACGGATCATTTGTGCCCGGGCCCTTCGACAGGCTCAGGGCGAACGGAGTTAGGGCATGGCATTCTTTCTTGAAACGCTACTCGGTGGTTTGATGGCCGGGATGTTGTATTCGTTGGTGGCGCTGGGCTTTGTGTTGATTTACAAGGCATCGGGTGTGTTCAACTTTTCCCAGGGGGCGATGGTGCTGTTCGCAGCGCTCACCATGGCGCGCTTTGCCGAATGGATTCCCAAGTACACCGGCCTGACCCACCCCATTGCTGCAGGTGTCGCGGCTTTCATCGTGGCAGCTGTCGTGATGTTTGTTGTCGCCTGGCTCATCGAGCGGCTGGTGCTGCGCCACCTGGTGAACCAGGAAGGCACCACGTTGCTGATGGCCACGCTGGGCATCAGCTACTTCCTGGACGGCATCGGGCAAACCATCTTTGGCAGTGACATCTACAAGATCGACATTGGCATGCCCAAGGAACCGATCATGGCGTTTGAGAATCTGTTTGAGGGTGGGCTCCTCATCAACAAGGAAGACCTGTATGCCGCGCTGATCGCCGCGGTGCTGGTAGCCATGCTCAGCATTTTCTTCCAGAAAACAGCAACGGGCCGGGCGCTTCGTGCCGTGGCAGATGACCACCAGGCTGCGCAAAGCATTGGCATTCCGCTCAACCGCATCTGGGTGATTGTGTGGTGTGTGGCGGGCGTGGTGGCGTTGGTGGCCGGCATGATTTGGGGCAGCAAGTTGGGCGTGCAGTTTTCACTCACCACGGTGGCACTGCGTGCCCTGCCGGTGGTGATTTTGGGTGGGTTGACGTCGGTGCCGGGTGCCATCATTGGCGGGCTGATCATCGGGGTGGGCGAGAAGCTGTCTGAAGTGTTTTTAGGTCCGTACGTGGGTGGCGGCATCGAGATCTGGTTTGCCTATGTGCTGGCCCTGTTGTTTTTGTTGTTTCGTCCGCAAGGGCTGTTCGGCGAAAAAATTATCGACCGCGTTTGAAGCACTGATACGTACAAGAGAAAAGACACACCATGTTTTATAGAGAAAACGGTCAGTTCAAAACCAGCTACCGCGCCGACCAGCAGATATTCCCCATCGCGCAAGACCGCTGGGCTGTGCTGTTATTGATTGCCGCTGCGTTCTTCGTGGTGCCCCTGCTCAGCAGCGACTACATGTTCCGGGCGATTCTTATCCCGTTTTTGATCATGGCGCTGGCTGCCTTGGGGGTGAATATTCTGGTGGGCTACTGCGGGCAAATCTCGTTGGGCTCGGGTGCCTTTATGGCGGTGGGGGCATACGCGGCATTCAACTTCTTCGTGCGGGTGCCAGGTATTCCTTTGCTGCTGGCATTGGTTTTGGGTGGGGTTTGCTCGGCCGCTTTCGGCATTTTGTTCGGTCTGCCCAGCCTGCGCGTGAAAGGCCTGTATTTGGCGGTGGCTACTTTGGCAGCTCAGTTCTTCAGCGACTGGATGTTTTTGCGCATCAAGTGGTTTACCAATGATTCACCCTCCGGTTCGGTCGCCGTGTCGGGCTTGCAGGTGCTGGGGTTTTCGATTGAAAGCCCCACGTCCAAATACCTGTTTTGTCTGAGCATTCTGGTGGTGCTGGCGTTGCTGGCCAAAAACCTGGTGCGCAGTGCCATTGGGCGGGAGTGGATGGCCATTCGGGATATGGACGTGGCAGCTGCCGTGATTGGCATTCGCCCTATGTACGCCAAGCTCAGCGCCTTTGCCGTCAGCTCTTTCATCATTGGCGTGGCGGGCGCGTTGTGGGGCTTTGTTTATCTTGGGGCCTGGGAGCCGGCCGCCTTCTCCATCAATCTGTCGTTCAACCTGTTGTTCATGGTGATTATTGGTGGCATGGGTTCCATCATGGGCAGCTTTTTCGGGGCGGGGTTTATCGTGGTGTTGCCCATTGCACTGAACCAGTTTCTGCCCCTGCTGGCGAGGCTGGTGGGGTTCGAGATATCGACAGCCGGCATATCCCACGCCGAGTTAATGATTTTTGGCGGTCTGATCGTCTGGTTTCTGATCGTGGAACCCCATGGCCTGGCCAGGCTGTGGTCGATTGGCAAACAGAAGATGCGGCTCTGGCCCTTTCCTCATTGATGGTGTGTTGACGAACGGTGCTTTACTTTTGATTAACTGGAGATACAAATGAAGGAGATACAAATGAAACTTCGAACTGTGGTGATGGCCGTGGCGGTGGTGGTCACGGGTGCGTCATCGTTGCTTGCGACGGCCGCCTTTGCGCAAACCAAAGAGCAATTCATTCCGGTGTTGTCTTACCGCACCGGCCCCTATGCCCCCAATGGCGTGCCATGGGCCAACGGCTATGTGGACTACCTCAAGCTGGTCAATGTGCGGGGTGGTATCAATGGTGTCAAGCTCAGCTTTGAGGAGTGCGAAACGGGTTATGACACGGCGCGCAGCGTAGAGTGTTACGAGCGCCTCAAGGGTAAAAACGGCGGTGCCACACTGGTGCAGCCACTGTCGACCGGTGCAACCTTCGCCATCACGGAAAAAGCACCTGCCGACAAGATATCGGTGGTGACCGTGGGGTATGGCCGCAGTGAGAGTGCTGACGGCAGCGTCTTCAAGTGGAACTTCCCGATTGCCGGTACCTACTGGGTGGCGGCAGACACCATCCTGCAGGCCATCGGAAAAAAAGAAGGCGGCCTTGACAAGCTCAAGGGCAAGAAGCTGGCACTGGTCTACCACGACAGCCCATTTGGCAAGGAACCCATCGCGCTGCTGCAGGAGCGTGCGGCGCAACTGGGCTTCAACCTGCAGTTGTTGCCCGTGACGGCGCCGGGTGTGGAGCAGAAGGCGACCTGGTTGCAAATCCGTCAAGCCAAACCTGATTACACGCTCTTGTGGGGCTGGGGTGTGATGAACAGCACTGCTATTAAGGAAGCACAAGCTACTGGTTACCCGCGCGAGAAGATGTATGGTGTGTGGTGGGCCGGTGCAGAACCTGATGTGAAAGATGTGGCCGATGGTGCCAAAGGGTACAACGCCGTTACCTTGCAGCATGGCGCGGACTTCAAGGCCAAAGTTGTCACCGACATGCTGACCTTGATCCACGCCAAAGGCCAAGGCACGGGGCCCAAGGAAGAGGTTGGCCAAGTGCTGTACCTGCGGGGTGCCATGAGTGCCATGTTGGGCATTGAAGGTATCCGCGCCGCGCAGGAACGCTTTGGCAAGGGCAAAGTCATGACGGGAGAGCAGGTTCGATGGGGCCTGGAGAACCTGAACCTGACCCAACCCAAACTGGATGCCCTGGGTTTTGCCGGTGTGATGCG